>JBCBIN010000014.1:0-19558 GCA_038524555.1 Cyanobacteria bacterium J06623_7
AGCCATAATAAGTAACTTTTTAAAAGGTAATTTTTGCCGACAATCTTCAGAAGATAATCGTGCTTTTTTTGTTTGATGTGTAACTTGATTACCTTTATAAAAGCTTTACAACCACTTCACAGTGACTTAATGCTAGGGGGATTTTAGATTACGATCGCCATAAATTGTGATCTAGTAAATATAGCTTGAGAGGTATAAATATTAGACCTACAGTAATTAGAAATAACTCCTTGAAGCCAACTTTAAAGTGGCTTGACGACACGACGACGAGCGATCGCTCTCGTTGATAGATGATGATATTGTTCGGCTTGAGTCATCTTAAACTGAAGTAATTCGGTCTGAGTCAAAACGAATTTTTTGGCCGGCTTGTGGGGAATTATTTCTAATACTTGAATGATTTGTTGGGCGATCGCTTGAGCTAGTAGTGGCGGCACTGAGTTCCCAATTTGGCGGAAACCATGCCATTTAGTGGCGTGGAACATAAACCAGTCGGGATATGAGTGAAGTCTCGCCGCTTCTCTAACGGTAATGCAGCGAGGAGTTGTGGGGTGGATTGGTCGAGGGGAAGTAAAGGCACCGCGATTGCTGGCGGTTCCCGCTCGTAGGGTGGTAGATAAACCGGCCAGATCTAGACGATAAAAGTGGCTGATGCGATCACTCTTACCAGGAACAGTCTTGGCAAAGCGGCTGATGGTTTCGCGAGTATGATTGGTGCGACGGCTACAGGTCAATAGCTCTAGTGGGTAATCTCGAGCATGAGCATAGTTATCGGTAACCTGGAGGGGAAAACGTAAATGTTGGGCATACTGACTCGATTGGCCATGGTCGGCTATAACCCAGTCGCGTAACTTTAATTCGGGATAGTCGTTCGCTTCGGGTAAGTCGGCGATCGCTGCTGCTACCGTGGGAGTGGGGGGCAATTGCTCTAACTCGACTGATTTTGCCCGCTGCCGCACTGGGCGCTGGGGGTGAGTTTTTGCTTGGGGATATTCTGGCAGAGTCAGACCTCGACGACAGCCTAAAAGAAACAGTCGCTGGCGATTTTGGGGGACACCATAGTTGGCGGCATTTAAAACTTGAGGATGATCTAACACGTCGTAACCATGCTGGGCGAACTCCTCCATCACTCTTTCTAAAACTTTACGCTGCTTGCCAATGGTCATTCCCCGCACGTTCTCCATCACAAAGTACTTGGGCTGTAGCTCTAAAACCAGACGGAGAAAATCAAACACGAGAGAGTTGCGATCGTCACTTAAATCTCTCTTGCCCATGAGGGAAAAACCCTGGCAGGGAGGGCCACCAAACACGACATCAATATCGCGATCGCCAATTTCAGAAGTCTGTCTAATTTCGGCAGAGCTGGTTTCCCTCACGCTTCGGCAAATCGTCGTCCAAAAGGGAAAGTTATATTCATGAACGCTTGCATGGATGGGGTCTAGTTCGACGGCGGCGAGGACATCAAACCCCGCCTGTTCGAATCCGAGGGTCATTCCCCCCGCACCGGCAAAGAGATCGACAGCAATGGGTCGGCGGTGCTGGTTACGATCTAGCTCTAAGTCTGGGAAAGCATCATTGTGGGGAAAACTATGCGCCATAACTAACCTCGATTGTCACTGTTCGGATTAAAGCTGCGGATAACTTAGATGATTGAACTGGGGTTATTTTTATCTGCTGAGCATTCAATGTAAGATTTTAATCTCCTCGGTTCATAATTGCCTAATCAAAAAACCGATTGGCAGCATAATTGCTAGCGCTTGGCTAGCGCTTGAACACCAGCCGCTAATTTAGTAGAGGTAATTTGGCAAAGAATCCCTGGGACTCCTTATGCTAGTTCTAAATCTATGAGATGATTAAAAGTTATTAACAGATATTCATACCAAAGGAGATTAAAGCGTGGCAGAAATCCAATTCGCCAGGGGTGTAACGGAAGAAACAATTCCCGATGTTAAAGTTACTCGTTCTAAAACAGGTAATAGCGGCACCGCTACTTTTTATTTTGAAGACCCAAAAATTCTCAGTGGCGAAAGTAATGACGAAATTACAGGCATGTACCTCGTCGATGATGAAGGAGAAATTGTCAGTCGCGAGGTCAAAGGCAAGTTTATTAACGGCGAAGCCCGAGCTATTGAAGCCGTTCTAATTATGAAGTCGGTTGATGAGTTCGATCGATTTGTGCGCTTTATGAATAAGTATGCCGAACAGCACGGTTTGGGGAAATCCTAAAGTTAGCTGAAATTTTAGATAAAAAAGTTAGCATCTTGCATAAATTGAGGAAAATCTTGCCGCTGGTCGGAAGTCGTCCATCGCTGAGATTTTCCGTTAAATCTTTTTAAATTGTGATTCCCCATCCAGATACCCAGAATACAGTTGTTAATTGTGCCGTAATTACAGTTAGCGACACGCGCAATAAAGAGAACGATCACAGCGGTCAAATAATTCAGCAGCTTTTAAACCAAGCAGGACATGAAGTTGCAATCTATACCATTATTAAAGATGAACCAGCCGCCATCCAAGATTTATTAGAGTATCTCGAACATCAGTTTAGCCTCGAAGCAATCATTTTTACGGGGGGAACGGGTATCGCCCCCAGAGATACTACCTATGATGTTGTTGCCAGTTGGTTAGATCAAACAATTCCAGGATTTGGTGAAATATTTCGCTATCTCAGCTACCAAGAAATTGGCTCCAGGGCGATCGCCTCCCGTGCTGTAGCTGGTGTCAAACAGCAAAAATTAGTCTTTTCTCTACCCGGCTCTGCTAAAGCGGTAGAATTGGGCTTAAACAAGTTAATCTTGCCAGAATTAAACCACCTAACTAAACAGGTTCAAGGCAAATAGAAGCAGTTACTACCCTCAGATTGTTCTATTTATTGACATTATATAGAACTAGCTTCGGTCGATGCTTTGTCCTTAGACATTAACAAAGAGTGTGCTTAAATATGTTTGGGAAACCCAATTTAGGTTGAATGGCGGTTTCTCAACTATGGTTACTCAAAAACTTGGTTGATTATGGTTAACAAACTATTTACTGTTGCTCGGCAAACTGGAGCGATCGCGATGGTTTTTGTGTTAATAAATATTTTAGATTGTGCAGCTAAAGAATATGTTTTTACCGCTCCTCCGGAACGAGGAAAAGAAGAACTAGAAATCCCTGAAAGTGAATCAGAATACCCCTTATATGAATGTGATGCTGAATTAGCAGAGACGGAGAATTATATTTCAGATTCTCACGATTGCACCTGTACCGACTGTGAAATTTTGCCAGAAGATAGCTCTTTAGAACCACACGCTGCTCCTAGGGATAATAATACGGAGTAACAATAAATGACCCAAGAATTAATTGAGGCGATCGAGCTAGCTGGCGACCTATTTAATCAAAGTACTCACCGAATTATTTGGAACCTATTTTTAGCTTTTATCCCTTTAGCTCTTAGTTTTTATTTATTTCGTTTGCCAGCAATACGTAATCTTTGGTGGTGGATCTTACTATTAATTTTTATCGCCTTTTTGCCCAATGCTCCCTATATTTTGACCGACTCGATTCATATTCTGGAGTTGAGTCAGCAAAACTATCCCCGCTGGGCGATCGCCATTATTTTAATTCCCCAATATATCTTGTTCATCACTTTAGGATTTGAGGCTTATGTTGTCTCTCTAACTAAATTAGCGGGATATCTAAAGGCTTTCTGCACTTCTCAGCAAATTGGCGCGATCAAAATCCTGCTTCATAGTTTGTCTATCGTCGGAGTCTATATCGGTAGATTTGAAAGGTTTAACAGTTGGGATTTTGTGACTAAGCCAGGAGTAGTGTTGTTAACAACCCTTGAG
This sequence comes from Cyanobacteria bacterium J06623_7, assembly GCA_038524555.1. Classification (GTDB taxonomy): domain Bacteria; phylum Cyanobacteriota; class Cyanobacteriia; order Cyanobacteriales; family Xenococcaceae; genus Waterburya. Next base: position 3,828 of record JBCBIN010000014.1, read on the forward strand.
GATATAGCTAATGGTGAAAAATTAATTAGTATGGCGATCGCCGTGGTAATTCTGAGGTTGCTAACAGCAGTAATTACATTGGTTAATTCGCAAATAGAACAACAGCTAGCCAAATAATAGTTGAGATCGAGAATTACATTTTTTCTATCTAAGCAAGTATTATTTACTATGCTGCTTAACTCAGGTAATCCGCATCTATTTTCGCCTGATGCCGCTCTGTAATGACTTTATGCTTATGCTGTCTCTATAAATTTATTGAAAGTATTTTGGATTTGTTTTGGTTTCCTTGCACAGCAGACATTTTATATGGTGAGTAATTTTATTGGCTTTGGAAGCTGACAGATTTATGGCGATTTGAGAGCTGCCGCGTAAGTCGAACTCAGGTTAATTAATCTGGCTTAAAATTTCGGCCACGATCTGTTCGGGAGGGAGAGCAACATCGATCGCGATCGCATCTTGAGGTTCTTCTAAAGTATCGAATTGACTCTGAAGCAGTTCGGCACCCATAAAGTGTCCCTGGCGCTCTTGTAGGCGATTTTGAATACAGTCATAGTCGCCCCGCAGATAGATAAAAATTATCTCTCGCTGTTCTTCTCCCAAAATTTGCCGATACTGAGACTTGAGGGCAGAACAAGCCATAATCCCGTGACGCTGCTGCTCTAAATAACTGGCAATTAGCTGGTGCAGTTTTTCGAGCCAGGGAAGACGATCTTCGTCCGTGAGGGCAATTCCACGCTGCATTTTATCCACATTTGTCTGGGGATGGAAGTCATCGGCATCATAAAAACTCCAGCCGGTGCGATCGCTCAGTAGCCTACCAACAGTTGATTTACCCGTGCCGGAAACTCCCATAATTACGTAAAACATGCAGTTAAATCGAGGATTGACGGTAAACTATATATCTAAACATCGATCTATATTTTTTCGAAATATTTATTTCCAGTCTATTTTTCTAATAATTTTATGAAGGCGATAAAGACTCCTGCTACAGAAACTTATGACGTAGTGGTGATTGGTTCTGGTATCGGCGGCTTAGTCACGGCTACGCAACTAGCGGCTAAGGGAGCCAAGGTACTAGTTCTGGAACGTTATTTGATTCCTGGCGGTAGCGGTGGCTTTTTTGAGCGGGATGGCTATCGTTTTGATGTTGGCGCATCGATGATTTTTGGCTTTGGCGAGCAGGGAACTACCAACCTCTTGACTCGGGCGTTGGATGCAGTGGATATGAAGCTCGAAACCTTTGCCGATCCGGTGCAGATTCACTATCACCTACCCGATGAGCTAGAACTTAAGGTACATCGAGACTACGAAGAGTTTTTGCAGGAACTAATTGCTATTTTCCCCCACGAAGAAGCAGGAATTAGGGCTTTCTACGGTAAATGTTGGGAAGTATTTAACTATCTCAATTCGATGGAGCTTTTATCCCTAGAAGAACCCCGCTATCTGATGCGAGTATTTTTCCAAAAGCCTTTTTCTTGCTTGGGCTTGGCGAAGTATTTACCACTTAATGTCGGTGATATTGCCCGCAAGCATATTCAAGACCCCAAGCTACTCCAGTTTATTGATATGGAATGCTATCTCTGGTCGGTAGTACCCGCAGATAGAACGCCGATGATCAATGCCGGCATGGTGTTTAGCGATCGCCACTATGGGGGCATTAATTATCCCAAAGGTGGAGTAGGACAAATTGCTCAAAAGCTAGCAGATGGTTTGCTCCAGGCAGGAGGAGAAATTAAGTATAAGGCTCGGGTAACTGAAATTATTTTAGAGGGAGGTAAAGCCGTTGGCGTAAAATTAGCCAACAACACTGAATATCGCGCGAAAAAAGTCGTTTCTAATGCAACTCGTTGGGATACCTTTGGTAAACTGCTGCCTCAATCACAGATGCCCACCAAAGAAAAAAAATGGCAACAAAGATATGAAAAATCTCCTAGTTTTCTCAGCCTCCATTTAGGTGTGAAGGCGGATCTTTTACCGGCAGGGACAGACTGTCACCATATCCTGCTAGAAAGCTGGGACAAAATGGAACAGAGCGAGGGCACAATTTTTGTCTCGATCCCCACTCTCTTAGACCCTAGCCTTGCTCCTCCAGACCATCATATTATTCATACTTTCACCCCTAGCTGGATATCTGACTGGGAAGGATTATCTCCCCAAGCCTATCAGGAGAAAAAAGAAGCCGCCGCCGCCAGCTTAATCGATCGCCTCGAAAGCATTTTTCCCGGTCTATCAGCAGCATTAGACTATCAAGAAGTCGGCACTCCCCGCACTCACCGTCGTTTTTTAGGTCGAGAAGATGGGACTTATGGCCCCGTACCCAGTCGTAAATTGGCCGGGTTACTGGGCATGCCCTTTAATCGCACTAGTATTCCTGGGCTTTATTGTGTCGGCGATAGTACTTTTCCCGGTCAGGGTTTAAACGCCGTGGCTTTTTCCGGCATGAGCTGTGGTCATCGTGTGGCAGTAGACCTCGGACTGTAGAGACACCAAGACCATCTGTAGGTTATAAAAATGGGCTGTAGTGATGCTCGATCTAGCACATCACACTCGAGTCTAGCGGAGATCGCCACTTCCATAGTTCGGTTTTACTTCTTGGTAAAGCTAATGTTAACCGATACGATTGAGACAAATCAGCAGTATCGCTTTAAACTAATTTTTCTTCTTGGTGCTACTGATAAGTAAAAAATTATGAGGAGGTCAGATACTAAGGTGCAAAACTGGTTGTTGCAAAGTTTGAGCGATGTACTCAATCAAGAATTAGGACTACAGGTTAATCAACCTAAAGCTGACCTCGGCCGCCAACCCGAGCAGAAGAAAGAGAAGTCAACCCGTCCAAATCACAGTCCCCAGCAATGTTTGGCAGAACTAACCGCCCAACGAGAATGGCGGGGAGCGATCGCTGCGGTAGAGGAGCTGTTATTGGCAGAGGTGCGAGACGCTCAACCCACGGCAACAGCTGCCAAACTAGGTCTAGTATTTTCTGCTCCTGTACCGATGTTGGGACAGCCAGCTTTAGTATCTAACTTTCAGTCGGCGATATTTACCCCCGATGCTTTTAAAATTAATGCCCTAATGCCCTGCCGGGAAGCTGCCGAACCAGCCGTTGAAGATGTTGCGGCGGCGATCGAACTACCCCTAATCCCTCAAGATCCCATTGCCCTAGAGCAGTTTTGCTTGGTATTGACGGCCAACTTTGGTCTGATTTTACTTTTGGGTCAAGATCCGGCGGGAAACCCTCAGTTTCATTTTTCCTTCGATCCGGCTACCCTCGGACGGGTGTGGGCGACTTTGCGATCGCGCTTAGTAATTACTAAATATCATCATTTAGCGGAATTAGATAGTTTAGTCGAGCAGTTTGCTCCTCCAGAACCTAGCTATAAGTTAGTTTCTCGCTTTAGTAGAAGCTTACTGCCGCAAATTTCTGCTACCCAGCTCAACATACCCAGTCCCCGCCAGGTAGAATCGTTTAAGTCCGTCGGTACAGCGAGGGAATCAGATGAGTCAATCGTATTTTCTCCTAACTGTAGTACCAGCTTAGTGGAAATGGAGCTGCTGCAGGCTCTAACTCACGAGGTCAGAACTCCCCTAACGACGATTCGGACTCTAACCAAGCTGTTACTCAAACGTCAACAGGACTTTAAACCCAACGTAATCAAACGTCTGCAAACAATCGATCGCGAGTGTACCGAACAAATCGAACGTATGGAGTTGATTTTCCGGGCGGCAGAATTGAAATCTACCTCTGCTAGCGAGAAGCCGGTGGAGTTAGTGGCATTTTCTCTTGATCGCGTATTTCAGCAAAATATTCCCCGTTGGCAAGAAAAAGCGAAAAGGCGCAACGTCGAACTTGCATTTACCCTGCCAGCTAGTTTGCCAAAAATTGTGAGTGACCCGGGGATGTTAGACACGGTTTTAACGGGACTAATGGAAAGCTGTACCCGTAGTTTACCGATGGGAGGGCATGTTGAGGTCAAAGTTTCCACTGCGGGCAATCAACTCAAGCTTCAGGTATTTTCTCAAGCTAGCAATACCGATAACCCCTTTAAATCTCTGGGGCAGCTACTGTCTTTCCAACCAGCAACGGGCTGTTTGAGCCTCAATTTAGACGCGACTAAAAACATCTTTCAGGCGCTAGGGGGTAAGCTAACCGTCAGACAGAGACAGGAACAGGGAAAAGAACTCACTATTTTTCTGCCCCTAGGTAATTCTTATCAAACCTCAAAGATATAGAGGTCTAGTTAGTCGCTTAATTGCTTAATTATTTATGTCTGCAAATACTAGCTTGAATCGCGTTGCTATCATCGGCGGAACTCATGGCAATGAGCTAACCGGAGCCTATTTAATCAAACACCTGCAGCAAAATCCAGAGTCGATAAAACGCTCTACTTTTGACACTATAACTATCTTGGGTAATCCTCAAGCATTGAAGCGGGGAACTCGCTACGTTGAAAAAGACTTAAACCGAGCTTTCCAAATTCAAGATTTAACCAATTCTCGCTTGGCAACCTACGAAGATCTTCGAGCCAAGGAAATACATCAAATTCTTGGCGATCGCACCCAGCCCAAAGTAGATTTTATTATCGATCTCCACAGCACCACTAGCAATATGGAGTTGACGGTTATTGTGGGAGATGAAGACCCCTTGATTTTACAGTTGCTGGCCTATCTCTGTCAGCATAATCCTCGCGTGCGGATATTTAGCTGGTCGAATACCCAGGCAAATTCTTTTTTGCGCTCCCTGTCTCGCCGGAGTATCGCCGTTGAAATTGGTTCGATTCCCCATGGTGTGATTGATGCCGGCTGGTTTGCGGCAACCAAACAGTTAGTGGGACAAATTTTAGATTTTTTACATAGCTACAGTCAAAAGGCGATTTCCCCTGAGTTATTCTCGCCCACAGTCGATATTTATCGCGGTAAAACTATTGTCGATTATCCCCGCAATGATCGGGGAGAATTAACTGCCATGGTCAGCAGTAACTTAGCCGGAAAAGACTACCAGCCTCTCCACCCAGGAGAGCCAATGTTTTGCACTTTTGTCGGTCGAGAAATTCTCTATACTGGAACCTCTGTGGTCTATCCCGTATTTATTAACGAAAGCTCCTACCTGGAAAAAGGTATTGCGATGGTGCTGTGTGAGAAAGATACCGTGGCGATCGCTCGACCGCGATAAAGACAATTGGCGTTACTGATTTAAAGTATGAAATAGATAAATTGCTGGGCAGAATACTTTATCAAAACTTATCTATATTTTTATAATTAATTTACTAATTCATGATGACTAATTAACAGTCAAAAGCCTTAAATATCAAGACTTAGACCCGATTATTAACTATTAAGTACAAAAAATTAGCAGACCCGAATTAAACAAAAATTTCTGATAGTATTTTGGTTAGTCCTTATACGTTATCGATAAATTATCGATGCTTAAAAATGAGTTTAAGAATAGTCAAAAACTTTGACGCAACCTTTACTTTAGACTCCCAAGCCCAAGAAATTCTGTTTAGTTTGTTAACTAACCCCACCTTTACCGAGCAAATTAGCCACAAGCTTGACGAACGGGGAATCAGATTTACCGACCTATTGTTTCAGCCAGTTCCCTACAGCCAGCACACTCCCAAAGGCATGCCTCCGGAGTTCGAGCAATATCACAATCACGATGATTACATTATCATCAACGTTCCACCTAACTTTATGTTTCAAGCCAAAATCTTTAAACCCAGTCGCCTGTGTGCGATCTATCGCAAGGTTCGTTAGCCGCTATTCTTCTTTTTACTCTACGCTGCACCACCGAAAGTTATTAATTGGGCGATCGCTATATTGTCGTCCTGACAGTTTAAATTATTTAAATTAATCATTCCTCGAATATGTCCCTGCAAACCGAAATCCCTTCTCTGGCTAGTCTAGAATTTTTGTCCTATCTCGGCTCAGACGGTAAAATCGATGAGAATATAGCCGGAAAAATTGGCGTATACGGAATTTTTGACCACGAGCAATCCCTATCCTATGTGGGTTATTCCCGCGATATCTATCTGAGTCTCAAGCAGCATTTAATTAGACAGCCAGATCGTTGTCACTGGATTAAGCTTCAAACGATCGAGCGCCCCAGCCGCAAAATCTTGGATGAAATTGCTACGGCTTGGATTAGCGAAAATGGCAGCACTCCGGCGGGCAACGATACCGAACAGCACCTCTGGACGGATCCGATCGATGCCAATCCCGCTATGACAGAGGATGAAAAGGCACAGTATCAGCAGAGCGAAGAATCGAAGCAAATTAAAATACGTAAGCAAGTAGCCAGAAGAGTAGAGGCAGAAATCCTCGAACAGTTGCGCGATCGCGGAGTTCAGATGGAAATTAGATTTAATCCCAAGCTGAAAGAGAAGGGTTTACTAGATTTAAAGTAAGCTGCTATCGATTCGGCAATTAGTCGTTATCCTCTGCCCAATCTAAAATAAGAATAGTCGAGTTGTTTTTAGATCGATTGCCGTTCATCCCCCGTAAATATGACAGCACTACTAAATAACCGCTATCGCATTATTAAAACTTTGGGTAGAGGCGGTTTTGGCGAGACTTATCTCACCATAGATAATCATATGCCCTCCGGTCGTAAATGCGTCCTCAAGCAGCTCAAGCCGATGGTCAAGCAGCCCAAGATGCCTCTTTGGATGAAGGAGCGTTTCCAGCGAGAAGCGGCTATTTTAGAAGAATTGGGAGATGGTCACGGTCAGATTCCCCAGCTCTATGCTTATTTTTCCGAGGACGATAAGTTTTATCTGGTGCAGGAATGGATTGAAGGGTTGACTCTCAACCAGTATTGGCAACAAGAGGGAAATTTACACCGGGACGAAGTCCGACAAATTTTAACTCAGCTTTTGCCCGTCCTCGACTATGTTCATAGCCGTCGCATCATTCATCGCGATATCAAGCCCGAAAATATTATTTTACGTCGGGGGGACAAACTACCGTTCCTCATCGATTTTGGCGCGGTCAAAGAAGCGATCGCTACCGAAGTTAACGGCAACTCAGACAGTACTTTTTCGGCTTCCATTGGAACTCCTGGCTATATGTCTTCCGAACAGGCGGCTGGTCGTCCGATTTACTCTAGCGACCTCTACAGTTTGGGCTTAACCGCCATCTTTTTGCTCACGGGACTAGCGCCCCATGAATTAACCACCGATCCTCGCAATGGTGAAATAATCTGGCGTGAACATGCTTTTAATCTGGATCCAGAACTAGCCGACATTATCGACCGCGCCATTAGATTCCATCCCCGCGATCGCTTTACCTCGGCACGGGAAATGCTAGATGCACTCAACAGACAGCCTGTCGCTAGTGGGTTGTCCAATCCTACGGGAATTACGATGAACGTTGCCCCAAATCGCTTTTCCGCAGCGGCTCAACCCCAAAATTATGGGCGAACTCTCGGATATCAGCCCCAAGCTAAGCAATCAGCCCCCAAAAGCTGGTTTAAAACTGTAGCTTTATTTCTGTTGGTAGCTACAGGAGTAGCGGTGGGAACCTTTAGCGCCGGATTTTTGGTGGTTTCTAGTCTCTGGCAGGATTCGGAACCAGCTCAACCAAAGGCTATAGAACCAGAAGCGCCAACGGAACAGCCCGATCTTTTTCCCCCAGCCGAAGAAACAAAGACAGTTAAGACCGAAGCAGAACTAGAAGCAGAAGCACAACAGCGTTTAGCCCGAGCAGAGGCAGAAGCCGCTCGTAGAGATAGAGAAACCGCAGTGCAACAGACGGAAATAGAGCTTAATAAAAAACCGAAACCCAGCAGCAAACAGTCCAAAACTCTAGCCGACATCAACCTTGCCACTAATGATGAGGTCAATATTCCCATCTTGACCACGGGCGCTTCGGAAAGCCAACTAGTTAGTACCTTTGGTCAGCCAAATTCCGAACGAACTGGATGGCAGCCCAACAGCAGAGTACTAGCCTACTATGACGTAATTCCCGATCGCGTCAATCTCAGCTACCAAGCCGACGATACGGGGAAAATTCGCCAGGCAGATATTGCCCTTAATTCCGCCATTAGCCTGGGGGCAATGCAGCAAACCCTTAGCCGCATGCTGGGGGAAAACGCTCCCGCCGATATCAAAGCTAAATTACGCAGCGTTTACAATCGCGAAACTAACTTCAGCTTTTTTAAGCTTAAAAATGTGGAAGGTAAGATCCAGCGAGACAGTCGCGATCGCGTCACCATCTCGGTTTGGGATCGGGAATTTCAGTAGTCGATAAATCGGTCTCATTGAAGGCAGATAAAATACTTCTCCCAGGCTTAACGACGGCAAATAGTTTGAGTAAGATCTACGCCATAATATGTCAAAAACTGTAGCAGAATGAAGGAAAGGAAAGATTCCCCCTCGAATACCCAGCCAAATATTAATCCAGACATAGCAGAGCTAGAAAACGGTCAGGCAGAAATTGAGGAAGAATCTCTGTCTCTAGTCAAAACTAATTCTGAGTCAGCAACGGTTAAGCGTGGGTCGGTGTATCAAAAAAATACCGGTCGTCGTCTGAGCTTTTCGCAATCCCAACTAATCCTTATTACTCTGTTTCTCATGGGTTTGGGTCTGTGGTTTCGGCTGCCTTGGCTGGGGTTAACTAGCGCCATTGCTGCTCTCTGCTTGTCTCTCGGGGTAGTGTTTGGTTCAGTTAGAGGCTGGGTGACTAAATTCCTCACCATTCAGGAAAGAAGAACGATTCTCGCTTTTATTGGTTTTTTGGGAGCGATCGCCGGCTTATTCAACTATCTCGGAGTCTATGGCAAAATTGGCATCTGGCTGACTCAGTTTAAATATGATGAATTTGGCTCTTGGGCAGACTGGATTGGCGCTTTAGGACAGATTTTAATTGCGATTTTGGCGGTTTACGTTGCTTGGGCACAATATGTTATCTCTAAGGATTTAACAATTCAGCAAAACCGTATTACCCAACAGCAGACGATCGACACTTATTTTCAGGGAATTTCCGATCTAACTCTCAATGAAGAGGGTTTACTGGAAGACTGGCCTCAGGAAAGAGCGATCGCTGAAGGTCGAACTGCCTCCATTCTTTCTAGCATCGACGAAAACGGTAAGGCTAAAGTAATTCGCTTTCTCTCTCAATCTCGTTTGTTAACTCCCCTCAAGCGGGATAATCGTCTCGGCAGACCAATGCTCGACGGTAGCGGAGGCTATTCTGAGGATCGTCCTTATGGAACCAGAGTAATCGATCTGGGGGTTATGCTTGCGGGAGCCTATCTCGTCGCCCAAGATTTACGCTGGACAGACTTGAGCGAAGCCAATATGGTTCGAGCTAATATGAGCCAGTGCGATTTAGTCAAGGCAAATTTAGCCCGTACCGTACTTTATGAAGCGAACCTAGCCGGTGCCGATCTCAAAGGTACGAGACTGTTTTATGGTGCGGTAGAAACTGCCACCCCTCGCAGTATTACGGCTCCCCCCGACTACACCACGGGTAAACACACGGGAGTTGTGGTAGAGAAAGCTAATTTCTCTGGGGTAAAACGGATGAGTGAAGAACAGCGTTACTATATTTGTTCTTGGTGCGGTGAAAAATCTCGCTCGACTGTACCTGGAGGATGTGAGGTAATTCCCAATAGGTTAGGACGGTAGTTACATTAAGCATTAGGCACTTACGAGGGGGAAGTTACTCCGGTGACAAAATCAGCTGCAACTTTAGTAAATTCACCAGTTGATTCGTATGGTAGTACATTGCGACCGGGAATTACACAGCCTTTTCCCTGGGGTAGATGAGTGGTGTAGGCAGCGATACGCTCTGGGACTGTTTCTGATTTGCCCTCTCGACTAATGCTCGAACTCTGTTCCCCAAATACGGCGAGGGTTGGCTGTTTAATTTTAGCGATCGCTTCTGCATAATTCTGCCGCCAAAAACCCGCCAGGAAAGAAAATACGGCGTAGCGTGAATTTAAATCTTCGGCTCCGGTGGTTAATTCATCGAGCCACTGGCGATCGACTTTTTGAGGACTGGCAAATAGCTGCCGGGTCGAAAATGATTCGATAAATTGGCGACGACGAGCATAGCGATAAAAAAGATTGCCCAGACCTAAAGGAGAATCAAACAGCAAATTCCATAATATTTTTTGCTGTCGGGGTTGAGCAGGGTCGGTCATAGTTCGCCAAGCTGGGGGAGCGGATAAAATTAAGCCCCGGATTTTCTCTTCCGGTAAAAGTTGAGCAAGCTCGATCGCAATGGGAAATGATGCTCCCTGAACAATGATGATAACGGGCTGTTTAACCACCCTAGTGATAAAATGCTGTAGCTGTTTGGCCCAGTCTAGAGGATAGTAGGCGATTGCCGGCATGTCCCCCGCACCACAGCCCAACAGATCGGGATTATAAATTAGCGAGTCCGGATTTTGTTTTAAGTACTCATCAATAAATCTTTGCCAGAATTTATGAGATAGTCCGACACCAATGGGATGAATTAAAACTAAAGGAGCTGTTTGAGAAGTAGCTGAACCAGACAGGCTATAGGTACAGTGATAGCCCTGCCAGATATAATCTAAAGTATTATTGATCATATATCTATTGTCTATTATTCTTCTGTATTAAAGCATCCACCGATATCGTTTAACTTTAAATTAATTCTATGTATTTTTGATATTGCTACTAGTCATTAAATCAGGCGATCTCCAACAATTACTCAATCAAAATTTGCTACCGATTGATAATGTAAATCGAAAAATTTTCTAGTGCTGTATCTTTAATAAATACGACAAAGGTCTTTAGCTCACTGCTATCAGCTTGAATATCAATTTGATGCTTGCATTTGATTTTGATACCTAAGGCTTTAAACCATAAGTTATTTTTCGGAATATATGACACTGGCTGATGAAGAGTAGTTTCTGACCAACTAGCTAAATCTGTGGTTGATAGGTTCGATTCATCTATATCTAATGCTGCTAAGAGTAATAAATTAACAACTATAATGCCCAATCCTAGGGATTCCTGCTTGTTTTGAGCATATTCTTTTAATAGCTGTCTATTATTAATAATAAAACTTTTATTTCTACTATTTTCTGAAGTCGAACTAGTTACCATTGAAGTCTAAATTGTCAATATATCCAAACACGACTGCGGGACTGTTTGGGCACTAAATTATTTTTATTTGGTTGAAAATAGAAACGGCTAAAGCGCCCCACATCATAAATACATCTGAAGTATTTTTCGCTCGTGACGACAAGATAGCAAAAAGATGCGCTTCTGCCCATAGCGATCGCTTTTTATTGCGGCTGCCTTAGAAATATGGAGTGAGTAACTACTAGAACGTATTTACCAATCGTCTTCTAGAGTGGTATCTAACTGTTTTTGTAACAAAGAGACTGCCAGGGTCATTGCTTTTTGGACGTTTGTTTCTTTTTCTCGCTCTAATGCTCTCTGTAGAGATATCAAAGAATCGCGATCGCCAATTTTCATTAAAGATAAAGCTGACGACTTACGAGTTTCTGCCTCGGCATGATTGAGTAGATTTTGCAGGACGGGAATTGCCGGGCGATATCTCAAATTTCCTAACACTGCTGCTGCCTCACTACGAACATCAGCTACGGGATCTTTAAGAGCATTGACCAATAGATCTAATGCCTGAGTATTATCGGGGTCTTCTTCTCCTAATTTAGCGATCGCGCCCACGACAGCACCTCTCACCTCAGGAGAATCGGAACTATATGCCGCATATAGCTTGTCTTTAGCCGGTGCGCCAATAAATGCCAATCCCCAAGCCGCATGACCTTTATTACTTTCACTAGAGTCGGGAGACGCCAATACTGCTAACAGGGGATCTACTGCAGCCACACCCATTCTAGCTAGAGCCCCAATAGCAGACGCCTGGACTACCGTGTCCTCATCGTTGAGCAAAGCATGAATTAGGGGCGGAATAGCAGTAGGGTCTTCAATTAAAGTCAGAGTCTTGCCGGCGGATCTTCTAACCACAACATTGGCATGATGCAGCAAAGCCTTAATCAAAATATCTACCGCTGGCTGACCGACTACACCCAAAGCCTCGGCATACCCCAAGCGAACTAAACCTCTGGTATCCCCCAGACATTCAACCATTTGCCAAATGAGCTGTCGATCCTGACGCTCAAAAGTACCTTCTCTGAGCTGCTGCTGAACTCGCTGGAGTAGGAGATCGGTTTCTTGATGGTTGAGCAAGAGAGTTGTGCCATTATTGCCAGGAGAAATATCAGTCATTTAACTATCTGCACTCAAATTTGCCTGTTGTTCTCTCAATCTTTGTAGTTTGGCATCGATATCTGCTAACTGCGGCTCCAATTTAGCCATGGTTGCTTTCTTCGACAGCTTGGCTTTTTTTGCTGCTTCAGTGGTGTCCTCAATCAGACGTTGACGATATTTTTCAAATTCAACGATTAGCTCTGCTAAATCTGCTGCCGTTACGGGAGTCTCAGCCATGTTTTTAAGTTGTTTTAATAAAATGCGAGAAATTATTTTTTATCTGGAAAATCTATGCCCTAAATTTTCTCAGATTATTTGCCGTCAGTAAACTAGTAAAGATTATCTTAGACAAGAAGCTTTATATTAATTAGAAACAATTATAAAATTTACCCAGGTAATGGACAATAGATTTTCGAATATCTTCAATTTAACGGAAGACCAGGCGATCGCCTTATTCAAACAGCCGTTAGATATCGAAGACGGCACCTCCGAACGTTATGTTGGTGCGGCACATTTGATTAACTTTCCCACCGAGAGATCGATTAAGGCGTTAATTGAAGCGGTAGAAGATCGAGATCCCGCCCTCGCAAATCGCATCGCTCGACGCAAAGCGGTAGAAAGTTTAGGACGTTTAAAAGCAACTCAAGCATTACCAACTCTGAAAAATTGCCTGGGAGATACAGACCCTTTAACCGTTGAAAACGCAGTCTGGGCTATCGGCGAAATAGGCACAGAAGATGAGTCTTTACTCCAGGCGATCACTAATCTATTGACTCAACCACATCAAACCTACCGGGTCATTATCCAAACTCTGGCTAATTTTAATTATTTACCCGCCCTCAAAAAAATAGCATCCTTTACGAACCATGATGATAAATCTGTTGCCAGTGCGGCGATTTCTTCTGTAGCTCGTTTGAACGATGATTACAGTCACATGCCGGCGGTGGCTGAATTTCTCCAAAGCGATGATATCAATGTCCGTCGTGCCTGTATTCAAGATTTAATTGACGCTGAATATTATCCGGCGATCGCGTCAATGGCTAAAGCACCAATTTCCGTTGCTTTTCGTTTGAGAGGCATCAGACTGTTGGCAGCTAAAGGATTAGCCTCAGAAAAAATAACTTTTGCCACCATCGAACCACACTTAGACCGGATAATTCGCGATCGTCCCCAAGACATTGACCTTGTTCATGAATATGACCAGCCTCCATCTCTCGATTTCCTCATTAGAGAGCTCTATCACACCGATTTTGGTCGCTGCTATTTAGCTGGGAAGACTTTACTAGAAATTTATCCCCAAGAGGCTCCAGAGGCTCTTTTATCGACCTATCAAGAGGAAGCTCACAATGATTATGGCGCGCACTTCCACGTAGTCAAACTTTTCGGCCTACTCGGTTATCAACCCAGTCAAGATTTGATAGTTGAGGCTTTACATAATACCTCTCCCCAGTTCCAAAAATCCCGAGCAGCGGCAGCGATCTCTTTAGGCAACCTTCAGTCTCAGCCGGCCATTCCTCTACTCAAACAAACTCTAGATACACCCATTTTCGATCTTAAATATGCTTGTCTTCTAGCTCTCGAACAGCTAGGAGAAGACTGTTGGTCTGAAGTAATCAATGACCGCAATCTGTTAATTAAAGCCAAGGCTGCATATAAACTAGACCCTCAGACAGCTTAAATTTGTTTGCAGCAGCTACATCAAACTGCTCGTTCTTCTCACTATGACTCCGGAAAGTGCCGTCAATTTAATTTGGAAATGCCCACCACAAACGCCAACTTTGAAAGATCGAGAAATACATATTTGGCGTGCCAATCTCGAATTACCCCTCAGCAATCTCGAACGTCTGACTACTTTTCTCTCGGCAGACGAAATTATTCGAGCCAATCGCTTTCGTTTTCCCCAACATCAAAGAAGATTTATCGCCTCCAGAGGCATCTTAAGACAGCTACTAGGCAATTATCTAGGAATAAACGCCAGCAAGCTTGTTTTTGCTTATGAAGCACGCGGTAAACCTTTTTTAGCACTCCCTCAGAACCAGTCGCTCCAGTTTAATATTTCTCATTCCCACGAATATGCTTTATTGGCATTTACTCGAGAACATCAGATTGGAGTCGATATCGAATATCAGCGTCCCATACCTGATGCCTTAAAAATCGCCAACCGTTTTTTTTCTGCTACAGAATCACAGTTATTAAAGCAAGCCCCCGAATCAGAGCAAGCAAATTTATTTTTTCAACTCTGGACGGCTAAAGAAGCTTATCTCAAAGCCTTAGGTATGGGACTCTCAGGTTCTCTCTCTAGTGTAGAGATAGCGCTAGACTCAAGTAAACAGCCATATATACACTTCTCCGCTAGCGATTGCAACTCAGACTGGCTATTACATCCCTGCATTCCTGCCCCCAACTATGTAGGAGCTACTGCGGTGAACATCGAGACCGCTCCCGCTCAGATTCTATTTTTCAATTGGCAATAAGTTTTTGCGGCTTACTTTGCCCCAACTAAGCCAAACTGGCGATCGCTTTATTCTCAATGCAACCAGGACAAGTACAAAGCGATACCCTTTGATAATCCCCCAAATTAACAATTTAGAGAATAAATCAATTAACCAGAACGACTATAAATCTCAATAAGTATTAAAATCGATGTATGATTTCTTATGAATTCTTAATAATATAGTAAACGAGATTTAGCAAGAGAGAATTTCTATGACGACAATCACCTTTGCCAAGGAAAATCAAGAGGTAATCGCTGCACAGGGGTCAAATTTACGAGAGAAAGCTCTGCAAAATCGAGTTGATATCTATACTTTGGGGGGCAAGCTAAGAAATTGTGGAGGCTATGGGCAGTGTGCGACTTGTATCGTCGAGGTTGCCGAAGGAATGGAAAATCTATCTCCCAAGACAGATTTTGAAAAGCGCCGGCTCAAAAAAAAGCCAGGCAATTACAGATTGGCTTGCCAAACTTTGGTTAATGGTTCCGCCACTATTATTACCAAACCGAAGCCTGCTAAAAAAAAGAAATAGGCATCATCTCATAGAGCTATTAACCTAAGTAATGTTATTCTATTTAATAATGTCATTTTAATAATTAATTACTCAGGAGCTACTGTTGCATGGAAGTTAATGATTTGGGATTCGTAGCTACGATCCTATTTGTTTTGGTTCCTACCGTTTTCTTGCTCATTCTCTTTATCCAGACAGATAAAGACCAAAGAGAAGGTTAATATATCCCTAAAAAAAAATAATTTATTTAGTTGAGCTGTTGAGCAATTAGAAAAACTTTTCTGAAAGACTTGTGAGCGATCGCAAGAAACTTGATTCTGAAGTTGCTAACTGCTCGATTTTTGTGTGTACATATTCGCTTTAACTAATTTTTGTGCCATCTAAATTGCTTATTCAGGGGATTGAGCATTGGTGACAAGCTCCCCTAAAGGCTACGCTCAAGGCGATATAGATCAAGATATCCTTTCGGATGGCGAGAAACAAAACTCATCCCAAAACTAATTACCTGCTTCCAAATCAAAA
>JBCBIN010000015.1:0-19199 GCA_038524555.1 Cyanobacteria bacterium J06623_7
GGGTGTAGTATTATTTGAAAGAGGTGGAAGGCGAGCAACCTTAACAGCAGCAGGCAACATTTTTTTGGGAAAAGCTTGTAATATAATTCAAGAATACCAATCCGCATTGCAAACACTTCAAGATTTTCAGCAGCATCCAACGCTTAGATTAGGGGTCGTTTGTACGTTGCGGATTTCAGTTATTTCTAGCTTAGTTAGTGCTTTTCGAGTCGAACATCCACATATAACCATTGAACTCAAAGATAGTTATGTAAATAATCTTAATAAATTGCTAGAAGATGGAGAGGTTGACTTAATTCTGACGGTTTTAAATGGTGATGAAAACCCCGAGACTTCAGTAAAACTGTTTGAGCAGCAACTTTTGCTAGCCGTTCCAGAAATTCATCCTTTTGCACAAAGAGAAGAAATTAGTATATCCGAGCTAGAGGAACAACCATATATCGAAAGAATTAATTGTGAATTTTGGCGTGAAAACCCTTTAATATATAAGTCAGCCGGAGTGAAAACCAGAACAGTTTACTTAGCAAACCAAGAAGAATGGGTAATTCACCTAATTCAAGAAGGTTTAGGTATTAGTTTCATGCCAGTTTGGAGTAATTTATCTGGAATAAAGTATATTAATATTTCAGAGTTTGATATATGTCGCCAAATTGGGCTTAAATGGAAAAACGAACAAAGTTCCGAGCTTGTAAATCTGTTTCGTACTTTTGCTGTAACTCAAAGTTATACATTTTGAATCAACTAAGTTACTATCAATAATTTAATGCTTCTTGAAAACAAGATACTCTTTTCGCATTAAAGTAAAATCAACATACTTGTTAGCTATACCCCTCTTACACTTCGCATTTTTAACTTATCCCTTAAGTTTACCCTTATCTTTATCCTCAAATACTTTGCTATCGCGCAAACTAGTAGTACGCAGGAAAGGCAATCGCAATCATTTGTAATATTAAATAATATTACGTTGAGTATTCGGATATAACTCTTGATGGAGTTTGAAAGATTTCCAGAATAAAGATGTGTTTCAGATTAGAACGTGGGAAACAAATTTTGGTGGTGTTTTAGCGAGAAAATCAATGAAAAGTAACTTAATTAATTTTAATAAACATGATTGCGAGCAACAAGATAAGTCGAAGCAAACTTTTGTTACAACATCTTCAACTATAGCAATTTCTCAATCTCAGGAACTGGGTAACTTTCTGTATCAAACTGCTTGTAAAATTAGTAAGTTAATTAATTGCTCGCAGTTAATTATTGTAATTTGTCAGGGAAGTAAGGAACAAATTATAGCCAGTGATGATAATACATACAAAACTGAAAAATTAAAAATATAGTTAGTAAAACTACAGTCTACATCTCACCTAAAGCAGAAAAAAAGCAATTTTCAAAAGTTATGATACCTAAGAAAGAAGTAATAAATGTTCCTCTAACTTGCATTCCCTTTGATGAACAAATGATGCTGATTTTGCGTTGGGCAAAAACCAGAGCGAGTAAGGCTGTTTGTCTAGCTAATGTTCACATGTTGATGGAGGCTAGACGCAATTCTTGGTATAAAGATGTGCTGCAAAAAGCAGACCTAGTTACCCCCGACGGCAAGCCTTTAGTACTGATGTTGCGGCGCTTGGGCATTATGCATCAAAACCAAGTCGCAGGGATGGATGTGTTTGAGAATCTCTGCGATCTGGCAGAAAAAGCCAATATTTCTGTTTATTTTTTGGGTTCTACTCCTGAAATTCTCAACAAAATGCAGATGAGAATCAGCCAGGAATATCCCATTTTGAAAATAGCGGGCATGAAGTCTATTCCTTTTATGTCTGTAGATGAAGTTCGTGCTACTAGAGACGATGACTTGATTGAGGAAGTTAATAGTAGCGGTGCGGGAATTGTTTTTGTTTGCTTGGGATGTCCCAAACAAGAAGCCTGGATGTCCCAGTATCAAGGTTCGATTCAAGGGGTAATGATTGGTGTGGGAGCCGTATTTGCCATGTATGCCGGACTCACGCCTCGCGCACCGCACATCATTCAGGATGCCGGGATGGAATGGCTTTACCGTTTAGTACAGGAGCCTCGCCGTCTTTGGCATCGCTATAGCTCGACAATTCCTCCCTTTATGTACCTTGCGGTCAAGCAGCTAATTATGCCGGGAATGGCAAAAAGTCTATTCCATGATGCAGAGCTGACCATGGATATTGACGGCCTCGATTTTTCCCCGGCAAAAATTGGGGACATTTTAATTCGTCAAAAGCTACTGAGTGCGGAAGAACTAGACCAAGCTCTGCTTCAGCAACAGCTCGACCCCAATTTACGGCTAGGGGAAATTTTAGTCCGCAATAATTCTCTTTCTTTATCCCAGCTCAAATTTTATCTCAAAAACCAGAACGTCAAGTTTGGTCAACTTTTAGTGGAGAAAAAAATTGTGAAAGAAAACAATCTACAAGAACTTTTGTTACTCCAAAGAGATGCCAATAATCCTTTGGGCAAACTTCTACTAGAACATACCAATGCCTCGAAAGAACAGGTCGAAGATATTCTGATCGAGCAGTATTTGAGGCGAAAAGGTTTGTTTCTCAGCGATCCAGTTCCTCAAGAACTATTGCTATAGCGATCGCCATACTTGGTGTTCTGCCAAAGTTGGAGTCAGCTCCAAATAACCTAAATTAACTTACGTTTATTCAAACTAAATATTTTCCAGACAACAGCATAAAACTTGATTTTTTATCGCTAATTTGTTCATTTTTCGTACAAATTCCAACCACAACAACTCGCAAAAATTCTCCTAAAAACTATGAACGAAGCACTATTTCTAATCGATTCTGTTGGCGGATTAACTTTTAGCAGCACTTTTACAGCCGGTACTTTCCAGCTAACCAATAATTCTGATACGCAAGACATAGTTAGCATTAGCCTAGATTTACGTGATGCTATTTTCCCCGATTTAGTCTTCGATCCTAATGGTGAAGCAGGAGACAGTACCGCGCGAGGTTTTCAGTTCGACAGTCAAAATAACGCTGATAATACGATCGCAATTACTGACTTTCCTTTTGCTAACGCCGCCGTACCTTTTTCTAGTCCTCACGATGGTGGTTTTGATGTCTTAACCATTAACTTTGATAGCTTTGAGCCCGGTCAAACCCTCAGATTTTCTACTGATGTCGATCCGACTAGTATTCAAGGTTCAGATGACCCTGGCCCCAATGATTCTGGCAGTATTTCTGGTCTAGAATTAACTGGCGCTCGAATTTCCGTCCGGTTTGCCGACGATACAGAATTAACCGGTCAAGTTTATCGTACTCCCAATAGTGATTCTGGTTCGGAGGTTACTCTAACACCCACAACGACAGCCGCTCCCGAAATTTCGGCAATCGGTTTAGATGCATCTGCTACTGTTGGTGATGCCAATCAAACTATTCGGGTAACGGGGACTGCTGGGTCGGAAGTTTCCTTGTTAGTTTTAGAAGGAGCTTTCTATACCGAGGCAGACGGTGGTTTCGATCCCGATCCTTTTGAAGCAAATACGGCGATCGCTGTTAACGAATTAAACGTCACTATTGGAGCAGATGGTTTTGTTGATGTGCCGGTTAGTTTAACGCGTACCGATGCTGCCGATGGTGGCCTAAATTATATCGTCGCTAAATATCAGGCTGGTAATAGCCTCGTGAGCGATCGCCTCGTTATCGAATATGAACCGGGCGCAACTAACCCGGGAACTCCCGATCCAGGTGACTCTAATCCCAACATTCCCGCCGGAACAATTCGGATTGAGGCGGAAGACTATAAGGCAGGTACTAATGGTACAGAATTCTTTGATTTTGACGAAGCGAACCTCGGTGGCGCATTTCGACCCAATGAACCAGTGGATATCGAAGCAACTAGCGATGTTGGGGGTGGCTTTAACGTTGGCTTTATTCAGGATGGAGAATTTCTTACTTATGACGTTGAAGTAGCTCAAGCCGGAACTTACAATATCGTTCTGAGAGTGGCAACTCCTTCAGCTGATACTCAAACGGCAGAAGTTACTCTCAACGGACAAACTTATACAGCTACCTTTGAATTCACCGGTAGTTTTCAGGAATACACCGATGTTCTCGTAGCCAACGTTAATTTGCCAGCGGGAACTCAAGAACTACGTCTTGATGCGCGCTCGAACGATTTTAACCTCAATTACATCGACTTTGTGGCTGCCGAACCTGGGGCTGATACAGCTGCACCAACGGCTGTATTAAACACTACTTCTCTTACTAAACAGGCTGATGGCGTGGCTCCTGCCACCTTCACCATTACCTATAGCGATAATGTTGGTGTCAACGTTAATACCATTGATGGAAACGATCTAACCGTAACTGCACCTGACGGGACAGAAATGGCGGCAACTTTAGTGAGTGTGGATACACCGGGTAACGGTACTCCTCGCACTGCTGCTTATGCGATCGCACCGCCTGGGGGAACTTGGGACGTTGCCGAAGCCGGAGACTATACAGTGGCGCTGAATGCGGGACAAGTAAATGATATTAATGCTAATTCAGCAGCAGCCGATGTATTAGGCAGCTTTACTCTTTTCGTTGCCGGAGATGATGGCGGAGAGACTCCAGCAAACCCCAATCCCAATCCCAATCCACCCAATAATAGTGCCCCCGCGCCAGAGGGAACAATCCGGATTCAGGCAGAAGACTACCTGGCAGGTACCAACGGTACAGAATTCTTTGATTTTGACCCCGAAAATCTCAGTGGCGCTTATCGACCTAATGAACCGGTAGATATCGAAACTACTGGAGATACTGGTGGTGGTTTCAACGTTTCCTTTATTCGAGATGGTGAATTCCTCACTTACGATGTAGAAATTGCCGAAGCCGGTACTTATGATGTGGTGCTGAGAGTGGCGACTCCTTCTACGGATACTCAGAGCGCAGAAGTTGCCATCGGCGGTGAGACCTACACTGCTACTTTCGACTTTACCGGTGGCTTTCAAGAATATACTGATGTTCTGGTGACCAACGTCAATCTAACGGCAGGAACACAACAAATTCGTTTTGATGCGCGATCGAGTGAGTTTAACTTCAACTATATTGACCTAGTAGCAACAGAACCAGGTGAAGTAGATGCAGTTGCTCCCACCGCCGTATTAAACACTACGGCCCTAACGAAACAGGCTAGTGGTGTTGCTCCCGCTAACTTTACCATTACCTACAGTGATGATGTTGCTATTAATGGCAATACTATCGATGGCGAAGATCTAACGGTAACGGCACCCGACGGCACTGAACTGTCAGCAACCTTAGTAGAAGTAGACAACCCAGGTAATGGAACCCCTCGGACTGCAACCTATGCGATCGCCGCTCCTGGGGGAACTTGGGATAGCGCTGAAGCAGGAGAATATACTGTTACCCTTAAAGCTGGTCAGGTAAGAGATACGGGTAATAATGCGGCAGCAGCAGGTGTATTGGGTAGCTTTAATCTCTTCGTGGCGGGAGATGATGGTGGAGAGAATCCCAATCCCAACCCCAGCCCCAACCCAAATCCTGGAGTTCCCGCCGGCACGATTCGGATCGAGGCAGAAGAATATAAGGCTGGTACTAACGGTACGGATTTCTTCGACTTTAATGAAGAAAATTTGGGTGGCGCATTCCGACCAAACGAACCAGTGGATATTGAAGCAACCGGCGATGTTGGCGGCGGCTTTAACGTGGCATTTATCCAAGATGGTGAATTTCTCACCTACGATGTCAATGTAGCCCAGGCTGGAAGCTACGATATTATTTTGAGAGTGGCAACTCCTTCTGCTGATACTCAAAGTGCGGAAGTAACTATCAATGGCGAAACCTATACAGCAAGCTTCGAGTTTACCGGCGGTTTCCAAGAATATACCGATGTTCTAGTAACTAACGTTGATTTGGCCGCAGGAGCCCAAGAGCTGCGCATTGATGCTAGATCTAGCGAGTTTAATCTTAACTATATTGATTTAGTCGGTGCAGAACCAATCGTTGATGAAATTGCCCCTACTGCAGTCTTAAATACAACTAATTTGACTAAGCAGGTTGATGGGGTTGCTCCTGCCAACTTTACGGTTACCTACAGCGATAACAATGCGATCGCCGCTAACACTATTGATACTCAAGATTTAGTGGTAACTGCTCCCGATGGGACAGAAATGATGGCGGAACTGGTCAGCATCGATACGACCGGCAATGATAGTCCGATTACTGCAACCTATGCGATCGCCGTTCCTGGCGGTACTTGGGATGGTGCTGATGCGGGGGACTATACTATTTCTATTCAAGCTGATGAAGTTAGCGATCCCAACGGCAATAGTGTCTTGGCGGGAGATTTAGGAACCATCAGTCTCTTTGTTGCTGGAGCAGAACCCCCCGAACCTCCTCAGCCAGTCGGCGATACTATTCGTATCGAAGCAGAAAACTATCGCCAGGGCATTCATGGTGTCGATTATCTCGATACTAGTCGCTACAACTTTGGTGGAGCTCACCGTGACGATCATGTCGATCTCGAAGCTACCAGTGATGCTGGTGGTGGTTTTAACGTTAGCTGGATTGAAGCTGGCGAATTTTTGACCTACGACATTGATGTTCCTCAAGGGGGTATTTACGATGTTGTCTTACGAGTTGCCTCGACCGCCGAGAATCAAAGTCTGGATATTGTCGTGGGCGGTGAAACTACCACAGCTGAGTTTGGTAATACTGGCGGTTCCCAGAGTTATGAAGATGTAGTTGTTTCCGGCGTTAATTTAGCAGCGGGAAATCAGGCACTACGTCTGAACATGAATTCCAACAGCTTTGATCTCAACTATTTTGAGCTGGTTCCCCGAACCATTATTGAGGTAGATACTGCTGCCCCTAGGGCAACTTTGGATACGACTGTCCTAACCCAACCGGCAGATAGTGAAGCTGCGGCTTCCTTTACCATTACCTACAGCGATAACGTAGCGATTGATGCCGCTACTATTGATGCCAACGACCTAACCGTAACTGCTCCCGACGGTACAGAACTTGGCGTAACCTTAGTTAGCATCGATGTTGCTGGGGATGGTTCTCCTCGGACTGCCACTTATGCGATCGCTGCTCCTGGCGGAACCTGGGATATTGCTGATGTGGGCGAATATACCGTAACTACCAATCAAGGCGAAATCGCCGACACGAGCGAAAACCTTTTAGCTGCGGCTACTTTAGGGGCGATAACAATTAATGTTCCTGACACGACTACGGTTATCGAGCCAATTCGGATTGAGGCCGAAGATTATAAGGCAGGCACCAACGGGACTGAGTTCTTTGACTTCAATGAAGAAAACCTCGGCGGCGCATTCCGACCAAACGAACCAGTAGATATTGAAGCAACTGGTGATGTTGGTGGTGGCTTTAACGTTGGCTTTATTCAGGATGGAGAATTTCTTACCTATGATGTTGAGGTAGCTCAAGCAGGAACCTATAACGTCATACTCCGAGTGGCAACTCCTTCAGCCGATACCCAAACTGCTGAAATTACCCTTGACGATCAAACCTATACTGCCACTTTTGAATCTACCGGCGGCTTCCAAGAGTATACCGATGTTCTGGTGACCAACGTTAATTTAGCAGCGGGAACTCAAGAACTGAGGTTTGATGCTCGCTCTAGCGATTTCAATCTTAACTACATTGAGTTAGTAGCAACAGAACCAGGAGCGGTAGATGCAACTGCACCGACTGCCGTATTAAACACAGCGGCTTTGACCAAGCAAGTTGATGGTGTTGCTCCTGCTAACTTTACGATTACCTACAGCGATGATGTTGGTATCAATGCCAATACTATTGATGCAGAAGACCTAACCGTAACCGCTCCCAACGGCACAGAAATGGTGGCAACTCTGGTGAGTATTGACACTCCCGGGAATGGTACTCCGAGAACTGCTACTTATGCGATCGCCGCTCCAGGCGGAAGTTGGGACAGCACCGAAGCGGGAGACTATACGGTATCGCTCAATGCCGCACAGGTAAATGATACTAGCGGTAACGCAGCAGCAGCAGGTGTTTTAGGCAGCTTTAGCCTCTTTGTTGCCGGAGATGGAGGTTCTAACCCACCTAATCCTAATGGCACGATCAGGATTGAGGCAGAAGACTATAAGGCGGGCACCAACGGTACCGAATTCTTTGACTTTGATGAAGCCAATCTAGGGGGACAATTCCGACCGGATGAACCAGTGGATATTGAAACCACTGGCGATGTTGGTGGTGGCTTTAACGTGGCCTTTATTCAGGACGGGGAATTTCTTACCTATGATGTGGATATTGCTGAAGCCGGTACCTACAATGTAGTCATGAGAGTGGCGACTCCTTCTGCCGATACGCAAACTGCGGAGATTACCCTAAATGGTGAAACCTACACCAGTGCCTTTAGTTTTACCGGTGGTTTCCAGGAGTATACGGATGTTCTGGTGACCAACGTCAATTTGGCCGCAGGAGCCCAAGAGCTACGTTTTGATGCCAAGTCGAGCGAATTTAACCTCAACTACATCGAGCTAGTACCTGCCGAACCAGGTGCAGCAGATATCATTGCTCCTACCACAGTATTAGATACGGCG
Source organism: Cyanobacteria bacterium J06623_7 (assembly GCA_038524555.1). Taxonomy (GTDB): domain Bacteria; phylum Cyanobacteriota; class Cyanobacteriia; order Cyanobacteriales; family Xenococcaceae; genus Waterburya. The sequence continues at coordinate 8,564 of JBCBIN010000015.1, forward strand.
GCTCTCACCAAACAACCCAACGGTTTGGCTCCGGCTAATTTCACTCTTACTTTCAGCGATAATGTTGGTATTAACGTCAACACTATTGATAATAGTGACTTAACTGTAACTGCTCCTGACGGTACGGAGATAGCAGCAGCTTTAGTCAGCGTCGATACCAATACTAACGGTACTCCTCGCAGCGCTACCTACAGCATCAATGCTCCCGGTGGTGCTTGGGATGTGACTGATGCGGGTAGCTATACTGTTTCTCTCAATGCAGGAGAGGTTAGCGATACTAGCGGTAACTCTGCGGCGGCAGGTGTAGTGGGCAACTTTAATCTCAATGTAGCTGCTCCGGCTAACGATAATGCCATTCGCATTAATGCGGGTGCGACGGAAGATACCGTAGGTGTTAACAATCAGCTTTGGCTGGCGGACGCTAACTTTACTGGCGGTCAGGCTAGTACGGTCGATAGGCCTATTGTCAATACGGAAGATGACTTTATCTATCAATCTCAGCGTGCTGGCGATAACTTTAGCTATAGCATTCCAGTGGAAGACGGTAACTATCAGGTTAATCTCTATTTAGCAGAGCTAGATTTTGATGATTCGGGAGCACGAGAATTTGATGTTTCCCTAGAAGGAGAGCTAGCGCTAAATAACTATGATATTTTCCGCAACACTAGAAATGCTTTCCTCGATGGTGACAATACGGCTAAAATCGTTCAGCTTGACGATCTGTCAATTATTCGCGACGGCGCGCTTAATCTTGACTTTGCTTCTGAAATCAATAACGCTACTGTTGGCGGCATAGAAATTTTGCCTATTGAAGGTGCTCGAGTCTTAATTGAGGAAAGTGGCTCGGAAACTCAGGTTACAGAAGGTGGTAATAATGATACTTACCAAGTAGTGCTGAATACAGAGCCTACCGCTGACGTCACTATTAACTTACAGCCCGATAGTAATACCACCCTCAGTAGCAATAGTCTCGTCTTTACCTCAGAAAATTGGAGCGACCCGCAAACTGTTACAGTTACGGCAGTTGATGACAATATCAGCGAGGGTCAACATCTTTCCACGATCGCTCATAGTATTTCTACTAGCGATAGCAACTATGCTGGTTTGACCGTACCTTCTGTAATTGCCAATATCATTGATAACGATAGTACAGAGACAAATTTCACTCGTAAAGATGTAGCTTCTCCGAGTTTGGCTACTACTGCCGCTTGGGGCCCAGATGGCAGACTATACGTCGGTTCTGTAACGGGCAACATTACTGCCTATACTTTTGATGATAACTACGGTATCGTTAGCGAGCAGTCAATTGGCACAATTGCGGGGTTAGATAATCACAACATCACTGGTATTGCCTTCAATCCTTTTGAAAATGATGGTGATGGACTCCAAATCTATGTCTCTCATAACGAGTTTAGAGCCAACAACGAGGGTGAGAGCTTCGACGTTAATACGGAATTTTCTCCTTATACTGGTCAGGTTTCGACTTTATCTGGCGCTAACTTTGGCACTCTGACTCCCGTAGTGCAAAATATTGGTGTTTCCAATCACGACCACGGTGTTAACGGGCTTATCTTTGATGAAAATGGCGATCTGTTAATCACTGTCGGTAGTGCTACCAACGCCGGTATTGCCGATCAAAGAATCGGCGGTTTGCCAGAATCACCATTCACCGTAGCTATCCTTAAGGCAGAAATCACTAAACCGAACTTCAACGGCAATATCCAGTATGAACTGCCCGCTGATTATGAAGTGCCTGATAGCTTTACGGGAAATTTCAATCCAGCCGACAGCCAGGGATTTGGTGGTGTTGTTGATGTAGTTGATGGAGTTGATGTCTCAATCTATGCCAGCGGACTTCGCAATCCTTATGACTTAGTTTACGCTACCAATGGTAATATCTATGCTACTGAAAACGGTGCTAACTCTAATTTTGGCGATGTTTCAACTAGTGCCACTACTCAAGAACCATTTGTCGATAATCCCCGAGATGAATTGAACTTGATTGAGGAAGGTAACTATTATGGTCAACCTAATCGCAATCGTGGTCGCCAAGACGATAGACAAAATCGTTTCTTTGGTCCCAATGAGCCGAGCGGTGACGGACATACTGCTCCATTAACTCAGTTCGATTCATCTACTAATGGTCTGGCCGAGTATCGCTCAACAACCTTTGGCGGTCAGCTGAGAGGTAACTTACTAGCTCAGAACTTAGGTCCCGGAGATGATGCTATTGCCTACAGCGTCGAACTTTCTGGGAATGGTGAGCAAGTATTGTCGAATAGCGAACTAGAAACATCCGGTGGTAGTGGTATTCCGGTGGGTCAAGGCGTTGATATACTTACTGGCTTTAGTGGGTCTATTCTCAGCGTTGACTTCTTCGGTAGTCAGCTGCGCGTTGCCACACCTGTTGATGACGACATCACAACTGCAACCGCCTACGAGATTGACGAATGGCGTGCGCCAGCATCTGGTGGTGGTTCGTTTACTATTGGTGGGACGAACTTCTCTAACCTCAATGACACTAGCGTGACAATTGGCAATGAGACAGCTGAGATTATTCGAGTCAGCGATAAGCGTATCTTCGGTACCTTACCTGCCTTTAATGCGGCTGAATACGCCAACGAGGGTCTGTTGGATATTACGGTAACTAGCGGCGGAGAGACCTCTATTATCACTGATGCTTTCCAACCACTTTTTGTTTAAAGTCTAAGTTTAAACATTCTCGCAATTTAAGTTTGATACTTTATTCACCCTGGCTGCAATATAGCCAGGGCTTTTTTCATGGAGAAGGATCAAACTTGCTGTGTATCAAGACGCTGATAAGCCAGTGTGTAAAGATACCTACAGCCATTTGTAGTCGGATAGATTATGTTTGAATCTATTGTGTTTTTCATCTGAGTAGACCACAAGATTAGATTTTAGAAAAGCTGATAGCTATATGTGTAGCGATGTACCACAGAAGTACAATGTCATTTAGGATGAACCAATCAATATTCAAAGGAGTCTATTCGATTGCAAACGGCTTTAACTACCTCGTTTATAGTTCTTATTTAAAACAACTGCATTAAAAAAGCCCCCTAATTGACTTAGAGGGACTATCAATCTACCTATGCTATTTCAGGAAATAAGAACTTGACTAGACTTAGAATTGAGAGTTAACGTCTTCAATACCTTCTTCTATTGCTTCAACTCCATCTTCGATAGTTCCTTCAATGCTGCTGGATTCATCGATAGATTCCGCATCTTCTGCTGCTTCTAGTTCGGGAGTTTCAATTTCAGCAGATTCAACATCTTCAATTTCCTCGGAAGCTTCTAGCTCAACATCTTCAATTTCTTCGGAAGCTTCTAGCTCAACATCTTCAATTTCTTCGGAAGCTTCTAGTTCAGCATCTTCCATGTCTTCGGAGGCTTCTAGTTCTTCTGTTTCGAACTCTTCAGAGGCTTCTAGTTCAGCATCTTCCATGTCTTCGGAGGCTTCTAATTCTTCTGTCTCGAACTCTTCGGAAGCTTCTAGTTCAGCATCTTCCACTTCTTCAGAGGCTTCTAATTCTTCTGTCTCGAACTCTTCGGAAGCTTCTAGTTCTTCACCCTCAACACCACCTAATTCGATGCCGTCGGGAGAAATTTCTACGGAGTTTTCAGTTCCACCGATGTCTGGAGTACCACTCTTGACGGAAGTGCAAGCACCAAGAAGTGCTACTAGACCTAGAGTAACGGATAGAGCTTTAAATTGAAGTTTCATGTTAGTTCTTTGTGAGATTTAATTTATGTCTTTGGTTTCTATAAGATAAAAACAAAAAGTAAAAAAAGTGATAGTTATAATATATTTTTCGAATAAAATTTTGAGTTTATATAATGGGAACTATTTTAATTACCAAACGGTCGATATAAACAACAAAAAAGTAAAAAATAAGATATTTTTTTACTTAATATCCCCGAAATATTTTTCAGCTACAGGGAACCATTTACGGTACTCCAATCGCCTCCGAGATTAAAATACGACCAAATTGAGCATAAGAGCCAATAGCTTTTTGTACTTGCACTACAAGACAATCATGACGTTTGTTGTTTGAGTCGTAAACAAATATTACATATCCGAAGTAAGTCTTGAAAATCATTCTCTCTAGAAAATAATCTTTAGATTTTAATTAGATTTGTCCTGGTTGGTCAACTAGTATTTTACGATTCAAATAAATAGTTATTATTTAAACAAGAAAATAATAAATTTGGCAATATATATCTACGAAAATCAGGAAAAATAGTCATCAGAATATATGCTTACAATTAAACTTATTGTTGTTGAATAATATTGATTATTTACGACTAATTACTTATGCTCGATAATTTTACTATTTGTATAATTGGTAACAGTGTTGGGATTGCCCGATCGCCAATATCTGTTCGCGGAAGCGATCTCCGTTGCCAGGAATAACTGAGAAGGAGCTACGGATAACTGTTATCCTGTTTAAACGATACGGCAGTAAGTAGATCTCTTTTATGGCTAATTTTTTGTTGGAAGTCGGTACAGAAGAATTACCCGCAGATTTTGTAAGTAGTGCGATCGCTCAGTGGCAAAGTAAGGTACCCGACAGTTTAGCAGCCCAGTTTCTTAGTCCTGGAAACATTGAATATTATGGGACTCCCCGTCGTTTAGCCGTCTTAATTAGAGATATTCCCGAAAGCCAAGCCGACCGAGAAGAAGAAGTAAAGGGACCTCCAGTTCGGGCAGCATATAAAGATGGTCAGCCGACGAAAGCAGCAGAGGGATTCGCGCGTAAGCAGGGTGTGGAGCTCAGCGATTTAGAAATTCGCGATACTGATAAAGGTGAATTTGTCTTTATTCAAAAACAAATTGCGGGTCGTCCGACTCAAGAGATTTTACAAGAGCTCTGTCCTCAGTGGATTACAGGTTTGGAAGGTAAACGTTTTATGCGTTGGGGTGATGGTGACTTACGTTTTCCGCGCCCAATTCGCTGGCTAGCGGCACTCTGGAATAGTGAGGTACTGTCGCTAGAGTTAATCAATGGTTCGGAAACAATTAAAAGCGATCGCACTTCCCGTGGACATAGAGTTTTGCATCCGGACACGATAACTATAGATCAAGCGACTGATTATGTAGCAACGATGCGATCAGCATCTGTAGAGGTTGATTCAGCTGCGCGTCAAGAAAAAATTGAGGCGGGTATTCTGTCTGAAGCAGAGAGACTAGGCGGTAAAGCAGAAGTATATCCCGACTTGTTAGCAGAAGTAATTGATTTAGTGGAATATCCAACCGCCGTTGCCGGTAAATTTGATGCCAATTTTCTCAAGCTGCCAACGGAAGTAATTACGACAGTCATGGTCAGCCATCAGCGATATTTCCCCGTCCGCCATTCATCAGGCGGTGCTTTACTACCCAACTTTATTACCATTTCTAATGGCGACCCCGATAAAAAGGATGTGATTGCCGAAGGTAACGGTAGAGTCATTCGTGCCAGACTTGCCGATGCCCAGTTTTTCTATCAGGCTGACTGTGACGAGCATTTAGATACTTATCTGCCTCAGTTGGAAAATGTCACGTTTCAAGAAGACTTAGGTTCGATGCGGGATAAGGTTGATCGCATTATCGATACGGCAAAAACCATTGCCGAACAGCTCGACACCGATGAGGCGCAACAAAATGAGATCGAAAGTACGGCATTACTCTGTAAGGCAGATTTAGTCACCCAGATGGTCTATGAATTTCCCGAGCTTCAGGGAGTGATGGGAGAAAAGTATGCAGTGGTTAGTGGTGAATCGCCAACAGTAGCAAAAGGCATTTTCGAGCATTATTTACCCAGAGGTGCTAACGATATTATGCCCATTACTCTCAACGGTCAGGTGGTGGGTTTAGCAGATCGTCTCGATACCTTAGTGGGTATTTTTGGTTTGGGTATGATTCCCACGGGTTCATCCGATCCTTTTGCTCTTCGCCGCGCCGCTAACGGCATTGTGAACATTACTTGGTCGGCAGATTTACCTCTAAACTTAGGGGAATTACTCGAACAGAGTACGGCAGATTTTGTCTCGGCACATAGCGATCGCCAATCGCCATTAACAGCCCTGCAAGAGTTTTTTATCCAACGTATCCGTACCCTACTTCAGGATGAAAAACAGATCGATTACGATCTAGTTAATGCGGTAGTAGGAGATAACGATCCCGAATATACCGAACGAGCCTTAGAAGACTTATTGGATGTGCGCGATCGCGCTTTATTTCTTCAGTCTACTCGCGATAACGGTAAGCTCAACGAAATTTATGAAACGATTAATCGTTCCGCACGCTTGGCGAGTAAAGGTGATTTAGACACTCAAACCCTCGAACCGCAGGGTTTAGTCGATCCCGAACTGTTTGAATCTCCTGCCGAACAAGAATTTTATCAAGCATTGCTAGGATTGCTTTCTCAAACTGAAGCCGCCCAGCAAGAACGTAATTATCAGTCCCTGATAGACGGCTTGGCAAAAATTGCTCCGGTAGTCAGCAACTTCTTTGATGGCAATAACAGCGTGCTAGTAATGGCAGAAAATCCCGACGTTAAACGCAACCGTCTCAATCTTCTAGGACTATTACGCAATCACGCCAGGATTTTGGCTGATTTTGGCGCAATTGTTAAGGGATAAACAATTGCCATCGAACAACGATCGTTAAACATCTCATTAAACATCGACCAGTTATTAGTGAAACATGACAGACCGAGGCATTGGAATTCCACGTCCCCTTAAAAAAGTAATTCTCTATTCTGGCTTTAGCTTCCTGGCTTATTATGGCTACTACAAGTGGATGATTCAGGACGAGTTAAGGCGTTTTGATGGTCGTAGTTGGTCTGGGGCGAAATGTCTGCTGCCTTTTATAATTGGCGTGTTGTTTCCCCAAATTCTCTGGCGTTTAGACCCCGATGTTCCCTCCTGGTTTGGCTGGTTCTCAATTGTTGGGTTGGGCTGGATTTACTATGCTCAATTTCGCCTGTATTGTACCGTTAACCAAATGTATCGCGATGAGGGATTAGAGGAACCGCTAACAATCTGGTGGATGCTCATACCAGGGTTAAATATCTATGTCGGTTTTCAGCAGATTCATTACTTGAGTGAATACTGGCAAAGAAAGCAAAGCTCGTTACAGACACAATAATGTTTTGCCAGTGCATGTTATCAGCATAAATTAAGAGCCGAAAGCATCGCGATCGCAAAATAAAGTAGCGTGAGGCAAAGTACGTAAAACTGTCGCTGGAAAATTAGGCGCGATCACATTTTTCAAAGTCTGTCTGACAACTCCTTGTTTATGACTTCCTCCAGCCAAACAAAAGATTTTCTTAGCCATGCTAATGGTCGGGATAGTTAGAGTATAGGCATAGCTAGGTACGTTATCTAGACTGGGAAAGTAGCCGCCGTTTACCTGCTGCTGGCGCGTTTTGGTTTCTAACTGCACTAGTTTAATTACTTGCGGATCGCTGAAATCGGCAACACTGGGCTCATTAAAAGCTAGATGCCCATTATCGCCAATACCCAACAGGCATAAATCGATCGCCTGCTGCTGCAATAATTTATTATAGCGATCGCATTCTACTAGGGGTTCTTTCGCATCGCCGATAATGTAGTGAAACTGCCGGGGCTGTACCTGTTGTTCTACCCTGTGATGTAGATAATAGCGAAAGCTACCAGGATGATTAGCAGATATGCCCAAATATTCATCGAGATGAAATAAGATAATTCGCGACCAATCTAACTGATTGCCTTGAGCGATCGCTGCTAAAAATTCAAGCTGGGAATTGCCCGTTGCCAAGATAATACTTACCGTTTCTTGTTGCTGTAGACGCGATTGTAAATAATCTTGCGCTAACATCGCCGCATCTTGAGTCAACTCTGTTGTGTTGGAGGCAATTCTGACGGATAAATCGCCAATTTTTGTAACCTGAGTAGTTTGAGATGGTAAAGTACGATCTGACATATTCGATCGAAAGAATTTTTTATAGAACATGAGCAATATAACTGACATCGCCGTCAAAAATATCACTGGCGAAGCTAAAACATTTGCCGATTATCAGGGTAAGGTATTGCTGATTGTTAACGTTGCTTCTTATTGCGGCTACACTCCCCAATACAAAGGTTTAGAACAATTAAACCAAGATTACAGCGACAAGGGACTACAGGTGCTTGGCTTTCCCTGTAATGATTTTGGAGCCCAAGAACCAGGTACTAATGCAGAAATTGCTAAGTTTTGTGAAACTAGCTACGGTGTTAGCTTCGACATGATGGATAAAGTCCATGCTAAGGGGAGCGAAAAACATCCTTTGTATGACACCTTAACTAAAGCTGTCGAACCAAAGGGCGATGTAAAGTGGAACTTTGAAAAGTTTTTAATTAGTAAAACCGGTGAGGTGGTAGCTCGTTTTGGTAGCGGAGTTAAACCAACTTCTCCCGAATTAATTAGCGCGATTGAAGCCGAACTAGCGAAATAGATCGGGGAGTTTATTTTTGTGACGATCGCTTTTTCCTTAGTACGAGCGATCGTTTATTTCTTATAGGCTTTAGCCGAAGCCGAAATCCAGGTAAATGCCGCAAAACCCAGAGGAAGCAGGATAAAAATTGCGCCAGAGACTACGGGGTGAGTTCTAATGGTACTAATGGAACTCATGGCGGCGATTCCCAAACCACAATATGCTAAACCAAGTAAGGGTATCCCCAAGACGAGGAACATAAATTTTTTGTCGTCTGGATTCATTTTGCAGTATATGTTTGGTTAACGATTACTGTTATAGCGCCTATTAGCTAACAGAAGTGTTGATTTAACTATTTCTCTGAAAATGCTTCATCAACTGCACGAGTAAACCTATTTGCCTAATTCTTTAGATCTTGCTGTCGCTGTTTTTACCGCTTCAATCAACGCCGAGCGAAATCCTGCACTTTCAAGTTTGGCAACTCCGGCAATGGTGGTTCCTCCAGGGCTGGTAACTCTATCCTTAAGCACTCCTGGATGCAGTTCTGTTTCTTTAATCAAAGTGGCAGTACCCAATACCGTTTGAGTCGCTAACTGCAAGGAGATCGCTCTAGGCAATCCGGAAGCAACACCGCCATCGGCTAGAGCCTCAATCGCTAGGGCAACAAAAGCTGGGCCCGATCCTGATAGTCCCGTAACCGCATCCATGGCTGATTCTGTCACTTCTACCACTTCCCCTACAGCAGTAAAAATTGACTTTGCACGCTCTAAATGATCTAGTTGGGCATAGGTTCCTGGGGCGATCGCGGTCATGCCAGCGCCAATTGTAGCTGGGGTATTGGGCATTACCCGAATTACGGGCTGCTGAGGAAAAGCTGCTTCTAATTTAGCGAGGGTCATTCCCGCCAAAATTGAAATAACTATACTCTGAGGATTGGGTTTAAGGTTGGCGATAACCTGACTAAATATTTGAGGTTTAACTGCCAATAGTAGTACCTCGGCTGCGGACACCGCCGCTTGATTGTCTGAAGTAACTCGTACCTGATATTTCTGAGCAAGAAAATCCTTTCTTTCCGCTCTCGGTTCGCTGACTAAGATGGTATCAGCCGCGAAAACATTTTCAACTAAAAGACGGGATAATATAGCTTCTGCCATTACCCCGCCACCGATTATACTGAGGCAAATACTATTAGATTCCATGGTCTAATAATACTATCTCGGTCGAACTTATTGAACTGATCGAACCTTATTGAGCTGCTACGTTTGGCTGCTGTCCCCAAGCTTCGGGTGCAGGAGTTGTAGCCGTGCGACGTACATGAGGCTCGGGAGTATGAACATCTTTAAGGATGCCGTTCAAGCTGCTAACCTTAACAGAGCTAGGAGTAAACAAGAAGATGCTTTCGCCTACACGCTCTTGGTGCCCGTCCATGGCATAAGTTCCACCGGCAATAAAATCAACCGCTCTTTGAGCTTCTTCGGGATTCATCATATTGAGGTTGAGCACGACTGATTTGCGATCGCGCAGAGCCAAAATAACCTGAGGCATTTCTTCAAAAGAATGGGGTTCGATAACCACTACTTCTGAATTGCCGTTGGCCAATCCGGGCATACCAATTACGTTATTGACTTTCATCTCTTGTTTGCGATTACTTTTTTGATTGGGAGCGGGAACCTTAGTTAATTCTGGTTGGTTACTAGCAGCAGGAGAGTTGAAAAATTCCCGAACGTCCATTTCTTCTTGGGCGGGATCGTATTCGGCGTAATCTTCATCTTCACCATCGTAACCATTGTCGATACCGAAAAATTCTTTTAATGTATCTAACATATTGCTAATTCCTATTAATTTACGACTTTAATTGGCTGTTTTGATATTCCTTTAAAATTACTGATTAGTTACAAACTACTCTATTAAATTGAAGTTTTTTACTGTACAACTCACATTAGTAGGTTATACTTTGCTTGCTTCAGTTTTTTCTAATTAGTTAACTGTCAGTTTCATTCTCAAGGGTGATGAGAAAGTGGCTGTATCTAAAGAAATATTTTGTTTGGCGAATCAATTCTACTCCAATTAATTGTAAATGGCAGCCTTAAAAGCTGGTTTTTCCTATTTGCTTTTAGTTGCGGCTTATTTTTGTTACATTTATTGATGATAGACAAAAAAAACCTAGTTAACGCTGAAAAATA
>JBCBIN010000016.1:0-19179 GCA_038524555.1 Cyanobacteria bacterium J06623_7
TTCATGCTATCTGCGATGCTTTAGGTAATCCAACTCAGTTTTATTTGACCCCAGGACAAGCCCACGATCTACAAGGTGCAGATGTTTTATTAGCAGGAGTTGAAGCTGATTTCTTCTTAGCGGATCGGGCTTATGATGCTCAAGAGAGAGTCATTGACCGACTTCAAGCAAAAAACTGTCAGATTGTGATTCCACCCAAATCAAATCGAATCGAACCACGTGAATATGATAAGCATCTTTACAAAGCTCGACATCTAATCGAAAACTTTTTTGCCAAACTCAAACAGTATCGAGCGATCGCAACTCGCTACGACAAAACAGCCATTAATTTTTTGGGTTCCATCTATCTTGCTTCTTCGGTTATTTGGCTTAATTGATGACACGCCCTATTGACAAAGGAATGAATGGACAAAATTTCCGACAATTCTTGAAAGAAGAGTTAGCTCCTAATTTGTGGCAGGATGCAGTGGTAGTTATGGATAATTTACCCGCGCATAAAGTCAATGGAGTGACTGAAATCATCGAAAATACTGGTGCCAGGGTAATTTATCTTTCCCCCTATTCACCTGAGTTTAACCCCATAGAACATCTTTGGTCGCAGTTAAAGATATTTTTGCGTAAATTTAGTCCGAAAACCCATGAAGCAGTTGACCAATTGTTAAATATTGCCCTCTTATTATCTAATCGAGAGCATTTTCGTAACTGGTTTGCTCACTGCTGCTACTGTACCAATTAGTTATGCAAACCGCTGTAATTCATAGGCAGCGATCGAATTAAGGGTAACGGGGATATCGCTATTGATAACCTGCTTGTAAGCCTTTGTCAGTTCGGGGTAGCGACCTAGGGTGATTAAATGACCCCGTAAATAATCGCGGTAGATGCCAGTATCCGTTGCGGCTTCGAGAATAATTTTATCCAGGTCATTATTTTGGGTTACTAAATGACAAAATGCCAAATTAATTAGATAGGGATGTCCTCCCACCAGGGAAATCAGAGCCTCGATTTGTTGAGGTTGAACTCCAAACTCTTCTCGTTCTAAACCAAACCGTTGTGCCAACTCCATTATTTGTGCCGTATCAAATTCATCTAAACGTAAAGAGAGACCAACGTTAAAAGGGGATTGATTGATGTTGAGGGAGATATAGATTTCTGTTGAATGAGTGACAATCAGACGTAGCTTTTGCCAGATAGGAACGTTGTTTGCTTCTTCATGCCAAAAACGCAGCAGGGGTAAAAACTCTTGAGCGACTTGGGGGTATTTAAAGAGGCGATTCACTTCGTCTAAGGTAATAACCAGAGGGCTATCTAACTGTCCGAGGATGTAACCCTGAAGATAGGTCGTGCTGCTAACCTTATAACCAAGATCTTCATCCCAATAATCGTCTAGGACAGATTCGATCCCTAACTGTAGAGTGACGTTGGCGCAAAACCACCGCAAGAGACGCTCTAAACTACCCAAAACGCTATCATCTGCCTGAAGTAAATTGAGCCGAACCGTGCTGTAGCCTCTAGATTGAGCGTGAGCCAAAATTCTCATGACGAGGGATGTTTTGCCCATGTGCTTGGGCGCTTTGATTCTCACTAGAGCTCCAGGTTTAAGAATTTCTGCAAAAGCTAGAGTCTCAATCGGTGGGCGCTGGACGTAGAGAGCCGAATCGAGAGGAACGGGGGTGTTGGGTAATTCTAAAGCAGTGATACTTCCCGTTATCCGGTTTTTTTCTTCAGTTTTCCCGGCATGCTGTCGGAGAATCGAACGAAAGTTATTTTTAGTTATTTTCTCAGCAAAGGATTCTGATAGAAGCTGCCACAGGCGGGAACCAACGACTCTGACATAATCGGGATCGTATCCAGAAGCATCGGCGATTTCTTGGTAAGTTTTACCCGACCAGCACTGAGTTAAAATTAATTCCTGAACAGAATTTAACCTTTCTGGTGCGATCGCGCGATCGACTATATATAGAGCTTCTTCGATCGTAATCATATTATGTAACTGTCTGGAGCTAAAAGATACTGGTGGTGAATTACTTAATTGTTACTTTTTTTTTATCAATCACCAAATAAAAAGTAACAGAATATTTAAAACTCCTGCTGTCTCGGGGACTACCGAGGAGATTTACGTAGGGTTGAGCACAATCTACGATCTACTTTAGTAAAGGCTGGGGTGGTGGCACGATCCCCGGTCGATATAGTGCAGCGTCAATATTTTTTAAAGTGACCAAATCGGCTTCGGGTAAATTAGACTGAGAGTCAGCCAGCAGAAAATCAAATGCCTGGCGAAATTCCGTCGGCGAAGCGGATACTGGTGCAGAAAAATGGCAGGGAATTACCCGGTTAAAGTTCCAACTAGCAACGCGATTAGCCCAAGCAATAGTAGCTGCAGGAGCGCGATTGAGAATTAAGGTTTGCAGAATGGGAGCGACCAGGAGCCGACCATCTTGTCGGAGACGTATAAAGGCATCGTGCCAATTAGTTTGCCACTGGAAGGGAAATAATCCCCAATAGGCTTGGGCAGATTTGTGGGGGGATTTCCAAGCATCCTGGAGTACTCGACCTAAAGAGGGGATATCTAGAACACTAGAGCGAAAATACATGGAAAATAGGCAAATTCGCTGCCAGCCTTTGAGTCGATTGGCGGTCGTATCGATGATTTGCTCGCGACCATTTTCCCGGGCATGAAATAACAGGGGATAGAGGTCTTGCTCGATAATGGCTGGGGGACTGGCGGGAATCGACACAATTGTATCTGTTAGTAATAGAGTTTGCGATCGCCTGTGCCAAAATGCTACCTCCTCAAATTGACCCAGCCGCAGATCGATATCACCCAGAATGGCATAATCAAACTCATCGGCAAAAGGAGTTTTGCTGCTGTCGGCGGGTAAAACTTGAGTCCGGCGGGAAGGAAACCCGAGCCAGCTTAGGGGTAAATTGAGGGGAAAGCTCCACTGCTTGGGAGCCACAAAGACCGTTGCTGATGTAAAATGACGGGCAAAAGGGCCGACAACATTTTTATGTTCTAATCCAGAAATAGTGGGCAAAATAATGTATTTAACTGCTCCGTGTTTAGCCTCTAGCTCTCGCACTAAAGCCACACATTCGGGAGTTGGGGCGACGGGAGCATAAATTAACAACCCCCCTTGAGCCAGCTTAATTGCGGTCATGCGAATGGGAACGACCACATAAAATATGCCCTGTAGCTGATCGAAAGTCCAAATCGTATCGGCTAAGACTTCCCGGCGAATCGTACGTCGCTTGCTGTAGGGATAGATGGGAACGTTGCCCCAAAAACGCCAGTGATACTGACGCGCCTCATCTCGCTTGCGACTTAAATCATTTTGACTCACTCTCTCTTGTCCTCTTAACCTGACAGACCAACTATTTTCAGATTGCTCCAGTCTGTCTTAAATATTATTTGTCTCCATATTCTCTCTGAAAACTGGGCTTTGGTAAATTACTAAATTTATTTCTCTCGGACGGCAATCGCCTTACCATGGTTGACTCAACTCAGTTTTAAGCGTGTTAACCTAGGAAAATTAACTGTGGCTCGATTTAGTTTTTATGCATTCTGACTTAGTAAAAACCAGGGTAATTTCTAGCAAGCAGCTTCTGCCCCTTGTCTTATTTATCGAGACGGTAGCCATTGTCATGGCGATCGCCACAGCAATTAAAACCGGTAATTCCCCTTTTCGCTATTTTGACGAGGGCGAATTTATGACCTACTTTTCCTGTTTGCAGTTATTAATTATTTCGATATATGCCGGAAAAATTGCCCGTCAAGCAAAAAAGTCGCCCTTGGTTGAGTTAGTAAAAAATGCCGTGTTTTGGTGGGTCGTCAGCGGTGGATTATTTTATCTCGCCTTAGATGATGCCCTGTCAATTCATGAAGAAATAGACAAGTCGCTGCATCGCCTACTCGGTGTCCAAGAAACTTTGGTTACGGACTTAGCCGACGATATTATTGTGGGGATCTATCTTCTGGTCGCCCTCGCCTACATTGTTTACCAGTGGCAGAATCTGCAATTTTTTCGCTCATCCTTTAACTACTTTAAAATCGGCTTTGTTTTGGGCACCACAATGGTGGCAGCAGATATTCTCAGCAACAATACTTTATTCGTGTCGATGGTGACGGAAGATTCTCAACTCCAAGGTCAATTAATCTTATACTTAGGAATTTTTGAAGAAATTGCCAAAACCGTCGCTGAAGGATTTTTCTTAGTGGGGGCTTACCACTGCTGGAGGCAAGTTAAATCAATCGAGCTACAACGCGATCGCCAGCAAGAATCAACGGTGAAAAGCTAAGAGCTAAAATATGGCGTTTCTCAAAATGATGAGATACATTAGGCGGATTTTTCCAATAAGCGGAAATCCCTTTCCCTTTCCCTTTTACCTTTACTCTTTGACCAATCAGAGGGATTACTGTGCTTCCCCGAACCAAAAAACATTATGCTATCCCCATAAAAAGTAGACTCTTTTATGAATGCATCCCGATCGTTTTAAAGATCGTCAAGTAGATAATTGTTACTTTGCTGATTAATTTGGGCATTATAAAAAGGTACATTGCGCTACCTGTAGCTTAAGTCGGATGTCTGAAGAAATAGCAGGAATCCTGCAACAGCAAAATTCTCTTTTAAATCGTGTCGAAGAAGTTCTGACTGAAAATCAAAAATTGAAAACTGAGTTTCAGCAGTTAACCGAACGAGAGGAGAGATTCCGGCAGATTGCCGAAAACGTGAGGGAAGTTTTCTTTGTTATTTCGGCTAAAACAGACGAAATTTTATATATTAGTCCCACCTACGAAAAAGTCTGGGGACGCAGCTGCCAGAGCCTCTACGAAGACCCGCAGTCTTGGCTATTTGCCATTCATCCCGAAGATTCTTTTAAAGCGATCGCCACAATTGAAACTCAGTTTCGCACTGGAGATGATTTTGAGGAAGAATACCGTATCGTTCGTCCCGATAGCTCGATTTGCTGGGTAAGAGTTCGTGCTTTTCCTGTCCGAGATGTGATGGGTAAGGTAAGCCGCTTTGTGGGCATTGCCGAAGATATTACCAAACGGCGCGATGCCGAAGAAGCTCTGAGAAAAAGCGAGGAGCAGTTTCGTCTGACCTTTGAACTGGCACCAATTGGCATGGCGATCAGTACTCCGGGAGGTAAGTTTAGTCGAGTCAATCAGGCTTTATGCGAAGCTCTACTGTATTCGGAAGCGGAATTATTGAATTTATCTTTTGCCGAAATTAGCCATCCCGATGACTGGGAAATGCATCATAATCTGGAGCAAATGCTGCTTAACAGTAGTGAATCAGTGTTTCAAATTGAGAAGCGCTTTATTGCCAAAGACGGTCAGGTCGTCGATACCTTACTTAAGGTTTTGGTGGTTTGTGATGCCCAGGGACGACCGCTGCACTTCAATAATCAGATCGTCGATATTACCGAACGCAAGTCCATGGAGAAGCAACTACTCCACGATGCACTGCACGATACTCTTACCGGACTGCCTAACCGCGCCCTGTTTATGGATCGCCTAGAGCAGCAGCTTAAAAGAAGTCAGAGTCAAAGTGGCTATTTATTTGCGGTGCTGTTTCTCGATCTAGATCGATTTAAAGTAGTCAACGATAGTGTCGGTCATTTAATTGGGGATAAATTACTGGTTGAAATTGCCCGTCGTTTAGAAAAGTCGATCTCGCCGACGGATACGGTAGCTCGCTTGGGGGGAGACGAATTTACCATTTTGCTCGAAAATATTTCCAATAAATCCGAAGCCACTTTAGTTGCCGAGAGTATCTATCAGACTCTCAATCTATCTTTTCATATTGATGGCTACGAGCTATTCTCTACTGCCAGCATTGGGATTGCGCTTTCCTCCCACGGCTACGAGAAACCAGAAGATATTTTACGAGATGCCGACTTAACCATGTATAGCGCCAAGGAACAGGGTAAAGCTCGTTACGAGGTATTTGATCGCTCGTTACGCGATCGCGCCTTACAAAGACTAGAACTGGAAACAGATATACGTCGAGCTCTAGACCGAGGGGAATTTGAGGTTTACTATCAGCCCATTACTTCTTTACCCCTAGGCGTTATATCGGGTTTTGAGGCTCTGGCTCGTTGGAACCATCCCATCAAAGGCTCCATTCCTCCGGGAGAGTTTATTCCAGTCTGCGAAGAGACCGGTTTGATTGTGCCCTTAGGTCGCTGGCTGCTCAAGGAAGCCTGTAAAGCCGCTCGTCACTGGCAGCTTAAATATCCCGATCGCCCACCGATTAAAATGAGCGTTAACCTTTCGGGGCAACAGTTCCGCGAACCAGAATTGGTTGAAGAAATAGAAAGAGTACTGCAAGAAACTGGTTTACCCGGGAAGTTTCTCAAGCTAGAAATTACAGAAAGTATTCTGATCGATAATTTGGAAACGGTTACCGAAATTATTCTGCAGCTCAGAAAAAAAGATATTCAGTTTAGTATCGATGACTTTGGTACGGGCTATTCCTCCCTGAGCTATCTACATCGCTTTCCTGTGGATACGATTAAGATTGATCGCTCTTTTGTGAGTCAAATGCAGTCTGATGGCGATAATTCGGCGATTGTCAAAGCAATTATCACCCTGGCTCATATGTTGGAGATGGACGTTATTGCCGAGGGCATAGAAACTACTTCTCAACTGGCTCAACTAAAGCTATTGCAGTGCGAATACGGACAGGGCTACTTTTTCTCCAAGCCTTTAAATCGCGATCTCGCCCAAGCATATATTGCCGAATCTCCCAAACGAAAAATATCTAACGTGAATTCGGGTTAAGGGAAAAGGGTGCATTTATCTACCTAAAGTCAGCTCTTCTTTCTTACCCAAAATTCCCTGGGGTCGCCAGACCATCAAAATCATTAAAATTAGACCGATAACCATGACTCGAAAGGCACCCTCTTGAGAACTGCTAAACCAACCTAATTTAGGTAGATAGAACCGAGTTAGAGCATCATAAGCCCAGAAAATAATCGCTCCTAGCAGCGCCCCCGGATTCTTACCCGCTCCGCCGAGAACCACCATCGTCCAGGCATTAAAGGTGATTAAAGTTTCAAAGTTACGGGGATAAATAGTTGTTAGCTGCCAAGCATAAAACGACCCGGCAATACCAGCGATCGCACCACCTAACATAAACGCCTGAAGTTTATACCAAAAAACGTTTTTACCCAGGGCTGTAGCAATCTCTTCGTCCTCGCGAATCGCTTTTAAGACCCTACCCCAAGGAGATTTTTCTAGTAGCTCTAAACCCCAATAAACTACCGCCACGGCAAATAAGACCAGCAGCATTAAGCCCGCTTTGTAGTGATAGTCTAACAGCGCCGCACAGCCATTAAGATAAACAGCCAGAATGAGAGCGATGCCAATAATGCCCCAGGTAACCAAGCCGAATACTTTGGTCGGCTGATAGCTTTTTCCCTGAATTTCTCGACCTTCCCGCCACTGCGATCGCAAACCACGACCCAATTGCCAGGCAGCAAAGATAGCTAGTAGAGTTAGTAGACCAATCAAAAAATATTTTTGGAATAAATTGGGGGAAAATTTCTCGAAGGGAATAGGGAAGCCTCGCACGCCAAAGGAACCTCGAGTCAGCCATTCTTCATTTAGAGCAATCAGACGCAGCATCTCAGAAACGCCGATGGTCACAATTGCCAAATAGTCTTCTCGTAGCTTGAGGGTAGATGTACCGATTAATAGACCCAGTAAAGCCGCGATCGCCGCCCCGATAATTACGGCCAGAATTAGGGGCACTCCCTGGGCACTTAAAAGCACTGTTGTGTATGCCCCAATCGTCATGAAGGCTACGTGACCAAAATTAATTAAGCCAGCGTAACCCCACTGTAAGTTCAAACCCAAGGCAAACAGGGCATATAAGCCGATATCGATCGTTAAACGTACTAAATAACCAACCATTAAATGTTTTTGCGCTACTAACTGCACTAATGCAGCCGATTGTAGCCTAGTTATTTAGATCGCGATCGTTTTGCGAATTCTGTTTATCTCCGGTAAAAACTAGCTTATCCTTCAGAGCGCTAATAGCAACGCCCCATAGATCTAGGCTAAAACAAAATCGATTTCGTCCGCGCCGTCAGTTGCTCCCTGTCCGCTGACTAACTTTTCACCGTTTACTTCTACCGCAAAGTTAGTATCATCTAGATTGAGATTGTAGTCCGTGGCATCTCCGGTATAGCCCACGCTGGCTACCATTTGACGTCCGGCATCGGTATACTTAAACGCCATCATTTGGTTCTTATCTTTTTCGTTATCTCGCGCCCAGATGACCATATATTGTTCATCCTGATAGTCAAATACTTTAGGTGGTCGGGTGGGAACATAACGTCCGGGATTGCCAAAACTCTTGTCTAAAAATTCCTGTACCGAATCCGCTTCCACCGTTGCATAGGCTACTTCGTCGGCAGCGACAGACTCAACATCACCCACGCTTTCTTCTACGACCTCTTCCTCACCACGATTGCGGAGATAATCAACCGCTTTTTTTGTACCAATTGCGCCCACTGCGGCAACGCCAGCACCCAAAAGAATATTGCGTAGCTTACTCATTAAAACTGCTCCAAGATAAGGGACTACATTTAGTTAAACAACATCCTGGAGAATTGATCGCGCTTTTTGACTATTTTTTAAGAGTTGCGATCGACTTGAGTGTTTCTCGCTACAGCCCTAGGTATATTTATTAGCAAACTTACACCGCAATTTCATTGACTATCAAGGTTGCTTATGTGTAAAATAATACTTAAATATAATTAATCTTTGGTTACTTTCCTTAATTTTATCTCATAGGAAGTTTGAGCCAAAAGCAATTGTCACTTCAATAGATAACTGTTAACAAATAGGAGACACAAAACTAATGGGAGATAAAGACTTTTTCTTAAGTCCTGATGACGCAATGACTATGGGCGACATCGACTATATGAGAAGCACTAAAAGAGTTAGAAGAACTTTCCCCAAAACTCTTTCTAATAAGGGCGGTTTCGCCAAAGAAGTTGAGGTTTCTTCTGTAGAAGACAGAACTGATCTTTTTAAAGGCGGTAACACCAACCAGAATACTACGGCTAATACTGCTTTCAATCCTACTCCCAGCAGCACTTCTCAGCCCGGGATTACTACTGGTTCGTCGGTAGCGCAAACTGGAACGACAGACGCAACGGCACAAGCAAACCCTGCAGCTCAACCGGCTCAACCAGCTGCTGAAGCCCCAAGTCAATCTTCTTTCCAAGCGCCTAGTTCTACACCCGAAAAGCGTCGTCAGTCTGATGACAGTATGGATATGTTCCGCAATATGGCTAAAAACATGCGCGGTAGAAGATAAGTTTAAATACTAATTCAATAAGTATTAATGGGGTGAATTGTTACAGTTCGCCTCATTTTTTTTGCTTTTGGCGAAGAAGTATGAAAACTAATTTACGATACTTGAGGAATGTCATGGAGGATTTGCTCTTACTGACTTAGATACTATTGTCGGATAGTGGAGCAATCTATGACCTTTGGTTAAGCTAGAGCCGCAAAACAGGGAGTATAAACTGATGACCAATACGCAAACTAGAAAAGCCGATCATCTGCGTATTTGTCTAGAAGACAATGTACAGTTCGATCGCCTGACGAATGGATTAGATAAATATCGCTTCGACCATGCCTGTCTGCCAGAATTAGATTTAGCGGAGGTAGATCTGCAAACGGAGTTTTTGGGTAAAACCCTAAAGGCACCACTCTTAATTTCCTCAATGACGGGAGGGACAGAACGAGCCAAGCTCATTAATTCCCGTCTGGCGATCGCTGCCCAAAAATACGGTTTAGCCATGGGAGTCGGTTCCCAGCGAATTGCCGTCGAAAATCCTCAGGTAGCTCATACTTTTGCGATGCGTTCTCTAGCGCCGGAGGCGATGCTGTTTGCCAATCTCGGTGCGGTACAGCTCAACTATACCTATGGTTTGGAACAATGTTTGCGAGTAGTCGATATTCTCGCGGCTGATGCCCTAATTTTGCATCTCAACCCCCTACAGGAATGTATCCAGCCTCATGGTGATACCAACTTTAAAGGCCTACTCCAGAAAATAGAGCAGCTGTGTCAACAGATTGAAGTTCCCGTAATTGCCAAGGAAGTCGGTAACGGTATTTCTCGTACGATGGCAACCAGATTAATTGAAGTTGGAGTCGATGCAATTGATGTAGCGGGTGCTGGAGGCACATCTTGGGCAAAAGTAGAAAGCGAACGAGCCGAAAATAATCTGCAACGCCGACTGGGAAGAACTTTTGCCGACTGGGGTATTTCGACCGCCGACTGTATCGTTCAAATTCGCCAGCAGTATAGCGATTTACCCTTAATTGCTTCTGGGGGTTTACGTAATGGTCTAGAAGCAGCTAAGGCGATCGCTCTAGGGGCAGATTTAGCGGGATTGGCCTTTCCTTTCCTCCAGGCAGCAGATACATCCGAAGCGGCGGTTGACGAACTGATCGAACTATTAATTGCCGAGCTTAAAACCGTTTTATTTTGTACGGGGAATGCTAATTTAGCTGAATTAAAGCGATCGGCTTGTCTACTTCAAGTTGATTAATGCCGTATTCTCAAGGTCTAAAATAATAAGTTTTTATCCAAGACTAAAACTGAATGTAGGATAAAAAATATAGCTTGTCTCCAAAAGCGATCGCCTTGGCAGCATCTCTAATTGAGTTTTTTACCTTAAATACGCTAGAAATTAATGTATGATACACAGCGACAACAAAGTGCAAAGGCATGCTTTCTCATAACCACACCGAATCGTCAACCGAACCATTAAGTCGTAACGCTTTTATCGACGGTATTTTGTGGGGCGGTAATAGGTGGTCGGATAACACGATCTCTTATTCCTTTAGCTCTGGGAATTCCCTTGACGGCACACAGGATTGGAATAGAGGCGAAAGAGAGGTTTTTGAAGCAGCGTTAGCTAGCTGGGAAGCTGTAATTGATATTGAATTTGTACTGGTAGAAGATGACGACCCCAACGCCAACTTTAAGCTTAATTTAGCGACCAACATACCCGACAATATTTTAGGTTTTTTTGGTCCTCCTGGAGAGGCAAACGCTGGAGAAGGATATTTTAATTGGCAAGAACTGGGAGGTGAGAATTTTGCCGATCTCGAACCCGGTAGCTTCGGTTTTATGGTCATAATCCACGAAATCGGTCATGGTTTGGGTCTGGCTCATCCCCACGATCGCGGCGGAGAATCGAATCTTTTTCCCGGTCTATATTCTAGTCTTACCCCCGAAACTTCTTTTGGCAGTAATGGCTTGAACCAGGGAATTTGGACGACCATGTCCTATAACCCAGGACTAAATGATCGAGGCGTTCAGGGTTCTCCTATGGCGTTTGATATTGCGGCGGTACAGCATCTTTATGGCGAAAATCGTGAATTTGCCGCAGGAGATGACACCTATACCCTACCGACCTCAAACACCGGTAGCGTTTACTATCAGGGCATTTGGGATACAGGTGGTGTAGATGAGATTATTGCCCCTCGGACTCGTCTCGACACGACGATCGATCTGCGAAATGCCCCCCTGGTTGGAAGTAATGCCGGTGGCTATGTTTCTGCTATAACCGATGTCTATGGTGGTTTTACGATCGCCAATGGAGTCGAGATTGAAAATGCCCAGGGCAGCTTGGGGGATGATGAATTAATTGGCAATCAGTTAGCCAATGAGTTGGTGGGGAACGATGGGGAAGATCGACTAATTGGCGGCACCGAGGACGATATTTTAGTTGGGGGAAACGGTAACGATACTCTAGTCGGCATTGATGCGGATGGCTTTAGCTTTGGCAGCGGTGAATACGATCGCCTGACGGGGAATGCCGGAGCCGATATTTTTGTTTTGGGCGATAGTCAGGAAATCTATTATCAGGGTCGTGGTTACGGAACAATTATCGATCTGGATAATGCGGCAGGAGACACAATTCAACTCTCTGGGGCTGCCAGCGAATATACGTTTCATAATCGGGATAATGGCACCTTTATTCGACATGATGGCGATGCCATTGGCTTTGTGGTGGGAGAAAACGATTTGTTAGAAAACGCTGAGCTAAGATTTGTTTGAGTTGAGAGTGCTTATCTGTAGATATTTCACGGGATCTTAAATAGCTCGAAAGCCTTAATTTCGAGTATTAGAGGCGGCAATTAGTTCGGCAGGAACTGCGGGCATAATAATCTTGACGGTGGTTCCCTTGTTAGGCTGGCTGGTTACAGAAATTTTTCCACCACTGCGCTGTACCGATTGTTTGACCAGAGTTAATCCCAAACCCGCCCCCGCAACCTGAGTTTTATCCGCTGGTTTAGTACGGTAAAAACCATCAAAGATACGGTTAATTTCTTTTTGGGGAATTCCTACTCCCGTATCCGTGACCAAGATTTCAATCTGCTGGCTTTCTGGTTTATGAGTTGCCTGAACAAAAACTCGACCTTTAGGGGGAGTAAACTGGAGGCTGTTGTTGAGCAGGTTAATAATAATCTGTCTAAACCAAGATTTGGGGCAAGAAATTGGCGGAAGGTTAGCTGGAACGGTATACCCTAGTTGAATATCCTTCTCTTCTGCTAAAGGCTGGTAGGTACTGACAATGCCGGGGACGAAGTCATCTAAACGGATATATTCTGTCTCTGCGGGTGTATTGAGCTGTAATAAACCCAGTAAACCGCTGACGAGAGAATTTTGGCGATCGCATTGACTGCTAACCATCTGGAGATATCTTTGCCGCTGTTCCCCCTTAATTTGCTTTGACTCTAAGAGGCTGAGAGCCGTTTTCATATGGGTAATGGGAGAGCGGAGTTCCTGCACCAGATCGTTCAGGAAGTTTTCTCGTAGACCAAATGTAGTCGAGACAATTTCTGGCTGTTGATTGGTTTTAGAGAGAAATATATTTAAAGCGCTCTGAACCTTTTCCCGTTGCCCTAGCTGTCGCCAAACTAATTTACTGAGTAAGTCAGTTTTTACCGTGCCGGGAGAATTGAAATCGAGATCAAAATCAAAAGCATCGTCATGGAAGTCGCTATTGGCAATAATATTTTGTTTCATCCCCAGGAGGATAGTCTTGATCGCGGTGGGAGCAAAACTAGAAACCATCTCTAGATAGGGTTGCTGCAATCTTTTGCCCGAAGCATCAATCTGAATTTTGCTCTTCTGCCATTGAGCCAGTGCTAGAGCACAAAAGCCGGGTGCGGTGACAATCAAACAACATTCACGTTGTAGGGTAGGATTCTGGTTGAGCTTGAGGGGAATAACCGTATTGTCTCCCTCATTATATAAGCCGGGAATCGCACGTTCTCGCTGACTGCTACAAACAAAAATATGCTGGGCCTTTCCTTCTTGGTGCAACCGTTGAATTTGACTCGACCAACTCTTTGTTTGGGGTAATTTGACCCAGACTGTTGCCTCTAGCTGTTCATCAATTAATAAATCAATAATACTAGTAACATAAGATCTCAGTGTCTCTGCTCCCACCGACTGGGAAATAAGAGGCTCATCTAAGTCCTGAGTTAACTGATACAAAGAAGGTTCAGAAGTAGCAATATTCATATTAGTTATAGCAGTTCTACTATTGACCGACACTCAGACAGGCTCTGCCGCTAAATGACAGACAACCCGAGCTGATAGGAGAGATAAATATATTGAGCTTGAGACTAGAAAATAATTTCAATAAAGATTAAAGGATCGATAATCAACAACTATTACAGACAAGTGCTTAAAGTGGCAACTACCGAAGCAGCTAAAGCGGGTAAATGGTATCCTCCTTCTAAGCCAAACAGCGGATATGGTGTTAGTTCTAGAACATATTTAGTCAGGATCCGGTAGTCTTCTGGCTGTAAATCAATCTGAGCCAGGGGATCACTAGCATTAGCGTCGTATCCCGCACTAACAATAAGTAAATCTGGTTGTTGCGACCGAAAAAATGGCAGCACCGAAGTTTCAAACAACATTTGGTAATCGGCGATCGCACTTCCGGCAGAGAGGGGTAGATTGAGAATATTTTGATGTTGGCCCGTAATCCCCTGAGGAGTTTTGCTGTAGGGGTAGCAGGGGTGTTGATGTAGCGAACAATAAGAAATGTACGGATTTTGCCTGGCGATCGCTTCCGTGCCGTTACCATGATGCACATCCCAATCGAGAATGCCCACGCTCTTAATGTTGGGTTGCCTAAGGGCGTAGTGGGCGGCTATGGCGGCGTTAGAAAACAAACAAAAACCCATCGCGCGATCTGGAGTAGCATGATGTCCTGGGGGACGAGCCATGACAAAGGTTGGGCGCTGCTGAAGAACGCAATTAATGCCATCGATCCAGGCACTGACGGCAAGTAAAGCTACCTCATAACTCCGCTGGGAAATTGGGGTGTCGCCATCCAAATAACCTCCACCACTCTCGGCTACAGTCTTGATGCGGGCGATATGTTCTGGCGTATGCACCTGGCGAATATAGTTAAGTACATTATTCGAGGCAGCAGAAGTTGGCAATAACCATTCAATTTGCTCGTGCCAGGCTACTTTTTTTAGTGTTTCGGCGATCGCCGTTAGTCGTTTGGCTTTCTCTGGGTGTCCATAACCCGTATCGTGTTCTAGAAATTCTGGGGCATAAATTACAGAAATCACGGCTATTTTATTTGCAGTTTTAGATAGAGCTTATTGCTCTAATTTACTTCTATTTGTGATATTTCTGAACTCAATAAGTGGCTACCTGTAAAATGGCTGATAGCTGATAGCCAATAGCTACAAACTAGTAAATTTTCAACAAATCTAATCTACATCAAGCGTTATTAATATCAATCCAGTTTTAAAGTTGCGGGGACAGGGACTACAGAACCTTGTTTATAACCCTTGTTAGCAATTAATTTTTTAATCGCTTTCACTCTTTTTTTCGGTGCAGGGTGGGAGGCTAGAAAATCAAAATCGCTAGCTCTTTTTTTACTTAGCTGGGCAAAAAAATCCGTCGCTCCAGCAACGTGACCGTAAGTTTGCTGCAATAGTCCAAGACCAAATTCATCGGCTTGCTTTTCTTGTTTCTGTGAGTATTGAGAATCACTAATAGCTCGAATCGAACTGGCAACTATAGATTTAAAAATACCAGCATCACCTAATAAATAAGCAATAGTCACCCTAACTATAATGAAATTCCCCAAACCCCGTAGATGGTCGCGGTTGGCAAAATGACCCAGCTCGTGTCCCAAAACCATCATTAATTCGTTTTCCGACTCTACTTGCTCTAGTAATCCACGGTAGATAATTACTCTATTCCCAGGAATGGCGATCGCATTTACCGTATCTTGCGGCACGTATAAAACTCGATACTCTCTAGGCTGCTGCCGTTTGGGTAAGTTTTCTTCTAGACGGTCTAAAAGCTGATTGAGGGTTTCTTGCTGGGGAGAATCTACGGCCTGTTGTTCGTAGACGGGAACAATAACCGAGCCTAACTGTTGTTCTACGGCAGGAGGAATAAAGGTAATTATCGTATTAACTAATAATTGCAATAGCAAAAAAATAATGATTGCCCCAGCTAAGAATATGCTAACTAAAATTAATATCTGATTATTACTTTCAGCTTCATTCTTAGAGCTTTGAGGAGAATGATAAGACATATAATAGTTATTTATTAATCAACAAATAAAATTTAAAAATGTTTGCTGCCCAAAAGAAAATCTTAGAATCCAATCGGGGCATAAAGTTTTATATAACAGAAAATAATCTTTTATTATCCAGAGATAGAGTATTAAATTTATGGCAGGATAATAAATTTTTCCGTTCATTTTTTATCAACCTTTTAGCTCAAGTATCCTTTGACGCCTATCGTTGGGAAACTCCCGCTCTAACTACAGATAGCCTCGATGAAATATTTGAATTTGTGTTGCTCGATAGTCCGAGATTAATCAAAACACAAAATCTATCTGCTTTTACCGATTATCTTCAGTTAGATATTGATATTGCCGTATTTCCCAACTTAAATGGTGACGCGCTTTTAGTTGTGCCAAATCAAAAAAGTTCTGTATCCGCTTACGGTCATCTTGCTGCTTTTATTCCCGAAGCTCCAGAATCGCAAAAACATAAACTGTGGCAAAAAGTAGGACAAGTTGTGCGACAAAGAGTTTCAGATAAACCTATTTGGCTAAATACAGCAGGTGCAGGAGTTCCTTGGCTTCATATTCGTCTCGACTCCCGACCTAAATATTATGGATATCAACCCTATAAACAACAATGATGGAGTAGCTAAACCGCATCTAGTTTGAAACCTATATTTTTTAAGTTGACTGTTCGGGGGACTCGGGATTCGGGATTCGGGATTAGGAAGATAAACTGCTGGTAAACAAACACTCCCGTTTTCTATCTGGACGTGGTTTAATTACTCTTAACAGGACGGAAAGGATTGAGGAAATTAATCAAAGGCGAAAGATTATGAGATTGAATCCATAAACGACCTGACCCTGAAAAACGACAGACCAAACCTTCTCCACCAAAAATACCGGTTTTGAGACTTCTAAAAGATAATCCGCCAATATTTTCTACTGAGTAGTTGAGGGTATCTTCAAATGCCACAATATAGCCCGTATCGACTACATAGTCGCCAGCGACGGGAATCTCAATCACTGCTCCGTAAGAACTAAACCAAAAATCACCATTGCCGGTTGCCTTGAGTAAAAACAAAGATTCGCCGCTAAAAAAGCCCTTAAAGCCTTGAAATTTAGTTTCAATTTCTACTTCCGGGCTACAGGCAACAAATCCTGAAGATTGAACCATCAAGCTACATTTACTAGATACAGCATAGTGCTGCACGTCTCCCGGTACGCCAGGAGAGATATAAAGTTCGCCCGATTTACCCCGAGCCGTAAACTCATTGATAAATAAGGATTCTCCACCTAACATTCTGCCAACTCCTTTCATCAATCCACCCTTCATTTTAGATTTCATGACCAAGCAGGAGTCCATTGCTGCCATAGCTGATGCCTCTACCATTACCGTTTCGTTGGCAGGGACATCTAGAACTAAAGACCCATAGGCGGGACTATGCTCGACTCGATAGGGAATTTTACTATTCATAGATCTAGATATTTATCTTTTACTTCTTACTTTCTATTTCTCAGCCGGTCAGAAAACGAACTCTATCTTGGTGGTAGTTGCGAACCAACCGTCGAACCAAAAGCACCCGGATTATGAGTTTGACAATAAACCTTACCCTTACCCTGAAAACGACAGACAAAGCCCTCGCCACTTAAAAAGGTACTGACCAAACCAGCAGAAGCTTTGGCAATGCTAAAATCTAGACTTCTTTCAAAAGCAACTATGTGCCCCGTATCGACAATATATTCTCCGTCCACTTCAACCTCGTAGATGGCACCAAAAGAAGCTAATAGAGCCACTCCCTCTCCTGATAGCGTCAGCCAGAAAATGGATTCTCCTGAAAACAGAGATTTAAATCCCTGGAAGCCAACATCAAGATCGACCAGGGAACTACAGGCTAAATAAGAAGTTGCCTGAACGATTAAATCTTGCCCGGTCATCTCGTAAACTAACAAATCGCCAATTAACCGTGGTGCTAGCCAAATTGTATTACCGTCTTGAGGGGAGCGAAAAACACTTAAAAAGAGAGATTCTCCTGCCACCATGCGCTTAAGACCGCCCATAATACCACCGCCTTTACCTTTACGCAGGGTTGTACTGGCGTTGATACTGCCACTCATAGCAATCATAGCTCCAGCCTGAGCGACTATCTCTTCTCCAGAGTTTAAGCCGATACGGGCGATCGCACTTTCTGGTTGATGTAGTAGTTCTATATCCATAATTTATCGCACCTTGGAACGTAAAAAGCCAACTAAACCGCCGATACTACGAGACTGAAGATAGACATTGCCCCGACCAGATAGACGATTGACGAAGCCTTCTCCTGAAGTGAGAGAACCCAGTAAGCCACTAGAGAGCTTAATACTCATCTGAATACCTGGTTCGTATGCCACCAAATGACCATTATCGACAATAAATTCGCCGTCGATTGCCTTTTTGGTAATGCCGCCATAAGCCCCAAAGTACGCTTTGCCCTTGCCGCTCAACCTCAATTTAAATAATCCTTCTCCCGCAAACCAACTGGTAAAGCCCGCCCAACGTACTCCCATAGTTACCCCTGGAGTACTAGCAATATATGCTCCCGGTTGAAAGTACATGTCTTTGCCATGTAGCTCAATTTCTGTGATGTCTCCCACCACTGATTGAGTCAAAACTAAGTTTAAATACTGCTTGGTTTCGTTACTAAAGGTGTTGACAAATAACGACTCGCCGCCAAAAAACTTCTTGGCTAAAGCGGGAAACAAACCCCCAGAAAGCTCGGTTTTCATCGTTATCTGGCTGTCCATACTCGCCATCGCCCCCGCTTCAGCTACGATTTTATCTCCCGGTTCAAGAGTGACAAAGATAGCGGAAAATGCTGGTTTATACTTTATTTCGCATTCCATAATTTTCTCAGAGATAGATAGTTAATCTTAACCGTAAGATATAACTACAGGGGAGCATCCCACTTTTGCAGTAAGTAAAAATGCTTAGAGTAAGATTAAGAGAATCAATTCCTATTAAATAAGCATGACACCAGAAGAACAAGCAATTGTAGAGAGAAAACTGAAGGAAGTAGCAGAAATACTCTACAAAAATACTCCTGATGAAGAATTAGAAACTTTTGAGACTATCGAATTGAGTGTGAGAGAGCATCTTCTGGAAACAGTGGCACCAAAAATAGGCGAATTTTTTTGCATACAGCAGGGGGAACAAGCGCAGGAAGAAATAGACAGATAAAAAGTTGTCTTGGTCGAGTAACAATATCTAGTAAACAAGCTACTAGACTAAAGTTGAGAAAAGGAACTCGTTTGAGTCCTCATCTAGAAAAGTGTTGCTTGTTGCTTGTTAGTAACGAATCTTTTGTCAATGCAGAACAAGATATTCAAGTTTTAACAGGGATCGAAATTCCTCATACAACACAACATCGATTAATCAACAACTACAACCTAGCAGAACCCAAGATTACCAAAAGGGTGAAGTCATTAAGCGTCGATGGTGGAACAGTAAGACTAAGAACCAAGTTAGGACATAAGAGTGAATGGAAGAACTACAAGGCAATCAAGATTCACGAGCAAGCAGGAATGGCATTTTTTCAGGACAATCAA
>JBCBIN010000017.1:0-18732 GCA_038524555.1 Cyanobacteria bacterium J06623_7
ACTTCTTCCTTAGTACGTGAAACAACAGAAACTGAGTCCCAGAACTACGGTTACAAGTTCGGACAAGAAGAAGAGACATACAACATCGTTGCAGCCCACGGCTACTTCGGTCGTCTAATCTTCCAATATGCGTCCTTCAACAACTCTCGTTCATTGCACTTCTTCTTGGGTGCATGGCCAGTAATCGGCATCTGGTTCACAGCAATGGGTATTTCCACAATGGCGTTCAACCTGAATGGATTTAACTTCAACCAGTCGGTAATGGATTCTCAGGGTCGTGTAGTAAACACTTGGGCAGACATTCTAAACCGTGCGAACCTCGGTTTTGAAGTAATGCACGAGCGTAACGCCCACAACTTCCCTCTTGACTTGGCAAGTGGCGAGCAAGCTCCTGTAGCTCTAACTGCTCCTTCCATCAACGGTTAAGCGAGATGCAAGTTTAGTTACTATCTTGTAATTAAGAATTGAAAGAAATGCTCCTCATTAATTTGAGGGGCGTTTTTTTTTGCTTGTTTTTTATCACACTGTGTTAAGAGCCGATTACCTCATCATTAAATCAATTTAGCTAAGCAGATATTTTATTCACTTCCTCAATTAAACGATCTAAGGTGGGAATATCGTCTAATTCTGCTTGAGAAATAACAACTTCTAGCTCCTCACTTTCTTTCAAGACTATAGGATAGTCAAATTTACGCTGATATTCTCGTTCGAACTCATCTCGATGGAGAAATTTCATTTCTGCACTTGATTGTTCCCGGAACTCTTGCCACTGTTTGTGTTCGCTGAGAACACCATGGGTTAAACTACAAAGATTACACTGATAAGTATCGGGGTCGAGAGCTTTATGCCCTATATCCATCAAAGTATTTACAAACCCGCTATCGGCGTTATAGACAAAGATTAACTTCATGTTTGCTTACTCCTAGTTTTTTATTTGGTTAACCCGCACAAAAATTGTAGGTTGAAACACCTGAAATAAACCTGAGAACTTTTAAGCAATATTCCAAGAAGCATCATCGTGGCTATAGTAAACCCCGATAGCGGATAAATAGTAAGATTACCGCCCAAGAACCAAGAGCTACCTTAAGAGCAACTAAAATATTAAGTAAGGGAATAATGCCACCACTCAGCAGAGTTCCTATTTGTCCCTGAGGTAATTCTCCCCCAGCTATAGTTACAGCCGCGAGGACAATAAAGATCAGGACAGAAACTTTTTCCCAAGTAGCCGCGTGCCACTGTTTGTAGACAGATTCCATCCATTGAGATGATGCAGTAATAGCGATCAAGCCGATCGCCGTACCTCCAGCTACTCCCGCAGCAAAACCACCTCCGGGACTGAGATGCCCTCTAATTGCCAGTTCAAAAGCTACCAATGCGGCAATAGTTGCACCCAAACGCGCCAAAATAACGCTGGGGCGATCGCTGAATTGCGATACAGTATCGATCGGTTTTTCGTCTCCCAAAAGAAAGCCCACTCCTAAAATAGCGATCGAAAACACCACCACCTCAAAAATAGTATCGTAGAGTCGATTGCGAAAAATAATTCCCGAAACTGTATTCGACACGCCGGTATCTTCGACTATCAATTCGACAATGGGCGTATCTAACCAGGGAGCGGTGGGGTTGGGCATGATAAGCATCTTGACAAACAAGATTATTCCGGCAGCGATATAAATCCACTTCATTAATGTTTTTCCTCCAAGCTGGATACGACGGCATACTCCAA
Organism: Cyanobacteria bacterium J06623_7; assembly: GCA_038524555.1. Taxonomy (GTDB): domain Bacteria; phylum Cyanobacteriota; class Cyanobacteriia; order Cyanobacteriales; family Xenococcaceae; genus Waterburya. Next base: position 1,727 of record JBCBIN010000017.1, read on the forward strand.
ATTTGCCAGGGAAGAAACTAGTTCCTGCTGCAAAATCTCAAACAAACGATGTACTCTGACGGTGAGATTGATGTCAGAGCGACTTGTTTCATCTGCTTCACCGACACTCTCAAGTTTTTGCTCGGTACAAATGGCATGAACTTCCTTGTCCGCTAGAGCCTGTTTGAGGGATGTCCGATCGGCGTAATCAACTATTTCCAAGCGTAGATGATGTGGGGCGATCGCTTTTTTTAGCCGGATAATGAATTCACCGAAATAATTTTCTGGCTCGATCTCGGTGCCTTCAATGACCCCTACGCGCATAATTAAAGAAGAACGAACTGAAACTACATAAAGAGTCGTTCCCAACATAGTGCCCACCAGCGCTTCGGTCAAAGCAACATCAGACCCCCCGAGAGTTGCATAAACCAACGCCGCCACTGCGCCCAAAATAGCTCTAATTATCAATGCTTGATAGGGATTAGACTGGAACACCAAAATTAAAGAGGCGATCGGCAGTAGGGCAACTATGACATAAATATATTTATCGATCATGGTTCTATTCGTTTTTATTTATCGTCAGAATATTCTGGAGGCAAGTTTTCTTCCAAATGAACTTCTATACCTGTAGAACAGTAGGCTAAAACATAACCCAATACTGTGTTCCAGACCGCTAGGGTGATAATTGCCAACAGTAACAAAGACCATTCATTCGGTATTTTTAAAAGTAAGCCAACAACGATCGCCATCGAACCCAAAGTATCAGCAACGGACAGGGTATGTAGTTTTACTAAAATGCCTCGGTTGCCAATTAGGGGTAGGGTTCCCCAGAACCAAAAAATAATGCCAATTACAATTAGGGTATAGCTTAAAGCGCTTATCATACTTCGTTTATCTGTTTAATTAAATGTGCTAATAACATTAGTCCTGCTTCGCCAACGCTGAGAATAATCACCGCTACTACCCCAATCGACCAATCATCGCGCAATACCGAAATGACCAGCATAATAATCGAAGTTTTTGTGGCAATACTCGCAAATGCCAGCATTTTTTGCCAGATATCGTTATCCTGACAGGCTGTATAAATTGGTATTAGTAAGGCAAATATCATTGCCATTAAAATTGAATCCATTTTTAATTAACTGATACTATGCACTGATTGACTTCTTGAAGGATGGTCAAGGGTTAAAGAGGTTATTAATCTTTTTTGAGTACCTAATTAGAACTATTAATTTTTCGTTGTTCTATGTAAGGTCAGTTAGTTAATAAAAAGTTGAGCGCAATTTCTGATGCCCCAAGTTTTCTCGTCTGTGAGCTGTAACTATTGATTAGCGACCCTTGAGGGTACGAGGTTTTCGCTTAATTCGATGTATTTCATACCAGCCTCGTTCGTCGTATCTGGTCACAATAGTTTTCGGGGTGAAGGTAATTAAAAATATATCGAGAAAAACTAGGGCAGTAGGTCTTTTGGGCTTGACTTTTTGCCGAATAATATCCTCGGCATTGTGGGGACGAAACATAATTTCAATCGCTTCGGCGTATGCCTGGGGAATGGCTTTGAGCACCTGCCAAACCTCCTGAAGCCAATCTCTGACCGAACCGGGGAATGATTTGGTCCGGGGTAGAAGAAGAGCGATCACCATCCCGATTAACAGATTTGGTAGACCGAAATCAGCGGTTAACAAGAGCCAAATAGTCAGCCTAAGAATTAAGTTGAGAATCGTATTTGCGTCCATATTATCCAGAAAAGTAAAATCAGCATCAAACTCATGCTTCCGAGTAAATCGTCAAATCTTTCTGACCCACGGGGTATTTTGAGGGAGATTTTCTTGATGACGAGGAGATATACGCTCCAGCCAGCCAGAATGGTTAAGATAGGCTTGACTAAATTTTTGACGGTATAAGCCTCGTAGTACACGACATTAGTAACAACCAATCCTCCCAATAAAATTGCCATAGCCCACCAGAATCCAGATTGAAGCTTCGTTTTATCTGACTCCTTCAATGTATCTGGATGCCGAGAGAATTTACGGCGTGGTAGAAAGATGAATTTGGCAAAGGAAATCGCCGTTCCCAAGGCGGCAATATTCATGGCGATTGTTTGCCAGGGTAATAAGTTTTTGGTGGTTAGGACTTTGGCACCAAAACCAGCCAGTAGGGGAAAACCAGAGATTGAAAAGCTGGCGATCGCTAGAGCCAACCAAATTTTTGGTTCGAGGGGCAAAGACTTTAACTCTTTAAATTTGCGGCTGGGTAAATTTCCCGCCAGTAAAAATAAGGCTGACTTGACCAGACCGTGGGTGAGAGCATAAAAACCCCCAACTACAGGAGCGGCCAGGATAAAGCCAAGCTGAGAGATAGTGTGAAATGCCAACATGCGCTTGGTATCTTTGGCAAACACCGCACAGCCAACCCCCAAAAGTGCCGTCGCGACTCCCAACAAGCGAACAATAGGGTCGATCTCCTCCAACATCAGCGCTAGCCGTACGAGGGGAAAAACCCCCGCTTTCACCACTACTCCCGAAAGCATGGCAGAGACGGGTGTTTCCGATTCCGAATGAGTCAAAGGCAACCAAAAACCAGAGACGAAAATTCCTCCTTTACCCAGCAATCCCAGAAAGATTAGGGCGATCGCCTCAATCGGCGCGGCGAGTAAACCACTGTAGTGAAAAGAATTGTTGGCTTGATAAACCAGCACTGCCCCAATTAGATAAAACAGCATCACGGTGTTGCTGACAAACAAATAGCGCAATCCAACCCAGATAGAGCGATCGCTCCGAGGATAGGCAATAAGCAAAAATGCCGCAATACTAATTACTTCCAACGCCACATAGAGGCTAATAAAGTCGGCACAGATAAAGGTCGCGTTAACGCTACCGTGCAGCATCACTAACTGAAGATAAAAAAATGCTGCTTTGCCGGTCTGCCAACAATAAAAAATTACCGCCACCGTTACGAGGGAATTGGTTAAAATAAACCAGCCGCTTAAGGGATCGAGCATCAGGCTGACCCCAAAATTATCTAGTAGCTGAATTTCTACAGTTGAGTCGAGCAAGAAAAGATACAGGCTATAGACAGTAGAAACTAGACCCACCATCAAAGCGAATGGGCGAGCCAAGTTGGGCAGCAAATAGATCGCAAATCCCACAAACAAAGGTAAGGCAATCCAGGCGATCGTTATCTCAGTCATGGCGTATTGTTTTTCTCAATTACCGAAGTTTCTAAAGTCGGATTATTTTTGGCTAGCTTCATTACGCAGACCAACATCAACGCCTGAATCGAGAAACCAATAACGATCGCCGTTAAGATCACCGCCTGGGGAACCGGATCGGCATAGGCCAGATCGACTCTCTCAGTAGTTGCCACAATTGGGGTAAATAAACCACCCCGAGCAGAAATCAGAACGTAGTAGGCGATCGTACCGGTACTCATAATGTCCATCGAAATGATTTTCATTACCAGGTTTTCTTTGAGGATTATGCCCAAAAAACCAGAGAGTATAGTGATAAATACACAGGTTTCTAACATTGATTACTTTGATTGACGAGGAAACTTCTCTAGTTAAATACTGATATTTAGGGTCGCAAACTAAAGATTTAAATATTATTTTTGAGGAGGACAATCATAGGCAAGATTAAAACTATGCGCAGGATAAATCGCGAAGCAAAACCCAAAGCCTGCTCGTTATGTTCGGCGGCGTCAGCCTGAGGGCCGCTGCTAACTGTATTGGGCACTATGAAAAGAGCGCTCACTGCATAGATAGCAAAAATAATCCAGACAAGAGTACTTTGTTCTGATAAATAATTCATGATGTTCTGGTTGTTAAACAAGATTTTAATATTTAAAAAATTTATTTCAAGAAATTTGAGCAAGAGGCAAACAGGTCTATAGTTATTCGACTCGTTTTGGTAATACGAGTCAATTGACTGAACGATAAAATATGAGCCGCTATAGTTCTGGAACCAGATTAGCTTTCGCTAGACGTGACTAAATCTGGTTGTTCTGCCAAATCCTCGGTCTTGAAGGCAAAACGTAGTAGGGGTGGCGCCACAAAGGTAGTCAAGATCACCATAATAATGATGGCTGCTTGTAGAGGCTTATCTAACACGCCACTGGCAGTACCAATGCCGGCAAAGACCAGGCCCACTTCACCCCGAGGAACCATACCAATTCCGATCGCCAGACGATTGACTTTTTCTTGACCAAATACCGCCCAGCCCGTAACGATTTTGCCAATGATAGCCACGACAATTAAGAATGCCGCAATGACCAGACCCTGACGGTTATCGGCGCTGCTAGGATTGAGGACGCTCAAATCGACTTTGGCACCGACAGACACAAAGAAAATGGGCACTAAAATATCGGCAATGGGCAGAATTTGACGATCTAGCTCTTTACGTTTGTCAGTTTCATCTAAGACCAAACCCGCCGCAAAAGCTCCAAGAATTGCCTCTAAATGAATCGCATTAGCCAAGAAAGCCATCGAGAAGGCAAAAGTTAATGCCGGAATAACCAAATTCCCCCTGGTCTGAAGTTTTTCGGCGATCGCGACAAAGCTTTTGTTAAAGAATTTACCCAGAAAGATCGAACCTAATAAGAAAGCCGTCGCGCTAATGATTAGATAGACTAAGTTAGTAACATCAATTTCACCCGTTTTCGCCAAGCTCGCTACTACAGCTAAGACAATAATCCCGAGAACGTCATCAATAACCGCTGCCCCGACAATAATCTGACCTTCTGTGGATTTTAACTGTCCCAACTCCGACAAGACCTTGGAGGTAATCCCAATACTGGTAGCGGTTAAAGCCGCACCGGCAAACACGGCGGGAATGGTAGGCATATTAAAGATTAAAATCAAACCAACCGTTCCGGCAATAAAGGGCGCAACCACACCAACAATTGCCACTACTGCTGCTTGGGAGCCTACTTTCTGTAGCTCTCTTAAATCGGATTCCAAACCAATTTCAAACAGCAGAATAATTACCCCAATCTCGGCTAAAACCGAGACAACTTCGCTAAATGAGGCAAAAACTGCGTCGCTATTGGCTGCGCTCAAGCCCGCAATCTGTTGCAAAATCGTGACGATGACCGAATCCCCTGCCGTGGCACCGGTTTCGGGAAAGACCAAGAGATGCAGAGCCGAAACCCCAACAACGACACCACCAACTAATTCGCCCAAAACGGGAGGTAAATTAGCTAGTTGAGACAGCTCTCCTCCTAGCTTACTGGATAGATAAATAAAGACCAGGCTGAGTAAAACTCCGGCTAAGACTAGTGGTGCTGCTTCCGCGTTGTGCTCGGTAGCAAGTAACGGTGAAAAAAGTAGACCAGGGGTTAATCCCGGATCTAGTATTGATGATAAATAGAGCATGATTAACTTTTGATTTGATAATTAAATTTGATAATTAAACTTTTCGCTGGTTAGTCATCCACCATCGGCAAGAAATTCTTACTAACTAAGACTCGAGCTACTCAAACCCGGCAACTAGCAAATTACCGAGCATCAATCCCCCTAACCGACAGAATTAGAAGTCACAGTCTCTAAATTAAAGTTTTCAACCGATGAATCAGCATAATTGACTGCCTGCTGTAAAGCTTTAGTGCGATCGTCAAAAATGTTGATTGAAGGAATTTGTTCCATAACACCGAGCTTACGAAGACGTTTTTCTACCTGTCCGCTAATTCCAACTAAGAAAACCTGACGATTTTTTTCTAGAGCTTCGGTAATCGCATTTTCCAAAGCGAGAGAAGAAGTTACCCCCAGAATTGGCACCTCAGATAGATCTAAAACTAGCGCCTCATAGTCATTGATGAGGTTATGTTCCCGAGAAATCGCTTTCGCAACACCAAAAATCATTGGTCCACTGAGATAGAACAACAATACTCGACCGTTTGCCTTTTCTAACAGCTCTTTTTCTTGCTCATTTAGCTCGATCTCTTCGTCATCATAAGTAACGGCTTTAACCGTATCCGCACGATGATTGGATAGACGTTCGATGGTCAAAATGTTAGCGACAAAAACACCTACACCTACGGCTACAATTAGATCGACAAATACAGTCAGAGCAATTACACCATACATAATGACGGCTGCTTTGGGGGAAATTTTGTGAGCGCGTTGGAGAAAGCCCCAATCAACGATATCGATACCTACCTTTAAGGCAATACCTGCTAAGACAGCGCTAGGAATAACCGATAAATATTGGCTCAAGCCCAAAACCACTACCAGTAATACCAGGGCACGAGTCAAGCCAGAAACCGCAGTTCTACCCCCAGCCTGAATATTAACGACAGTCCCCATGGTGGCACCCGCACCGGCAATACCGCCAAACAGACCGGAAACTAAGTTCCCCAAACCCTGACCAATTAATTCTCTATTGGAATTGTGCTCGGTTCGAGTCAAACTATCGGCAACTAAAGAAGTTAGTAGGGCATCGATACAGCCCAACATTGCCAGTACCAAAGCATCAAACACCATGGTCTGAATCTGAGCCGCATCAAAAGTAGGCCTCTGTAGAACAGGTAAGCCGACTGATATTTCGCCAATTTGACGAATCTCAGCACCACCCATAAACAAGAGCGCGATCATTGTTCCCACAATCAACGCTAATAGTTGCGGGGGTAGAAACTTCTTTAATTTTGCCGGATAGAAAAATAAAATTGCTACCGTCAAAGCGGCTAATAAGGTTTCGAGGGGATTTATGCCATTGATCAACGCCGGTATGTTTTGTACCGTACCGATAACTCCTCCCTTTGGACTAGCCTGCCCCAAGAATGGTCCAATTTGTAAAATAATCAAGATGACTCCAATCCCCGACATAAAGCCAGAGATAACGGTGTACGGCATCAAAGTGACGTATCTACCAAGCTTGAGCATCCCAAAGAGAATCTGAAACACACCCGCCAGCATGACCACAGTGAATGCCATTGCCATACCCTGCTCGGGGTTAGCCGCTGTCAGAGAAGCAATTACCGCCGTCATTACCACCGTCATTGGCCCGGTTGGCTCAGAAATCAAGGTTGGCGTACCGCCGAACAAAGCTGCAAAAAAGCCTACGAGAATTGCTCCCCACAGACCAGCAGAAGCCCCTGCTCCCGAAGCCACCCCAAACGTCAGAGCCATTGGTAAGGCGATAACCGCAGCGGTAATTCCACCAAAGATATCGCCTTTGACGTTCCTAAAGTGTATTTTGTTAGTAATTGCCATAGCAAAAATTCTAAATAAATTATGTTGGTAAAATTTTACTATGTTTTAAGCTTCCAATATTGACACAGAGCTAAAAGCTATGGTATTCACAGAGCCATAGATGTATTTCAATTAGGAAGAATAGTAAATTCGGTAGACGCCAGTGATCGCAATTCCGCTAAGACACTGAAACAAAACTGGACTCGTAAAATAACCCCAGCCTAGAGAAAAAATCGCCGCCACGGCTAGCGCCAAACGATGGACTTCATTTTGAACACGAAGACCGAGCCAAGGTGAGATTGCGCCCATAACCAGTAATATGCAGTAAGCCATAAAGCGATTTAGACTAGTTCTTTGCTTTTTGCTATTTATCATAGATACAAAGCTATCTTATATATCTTACGATTGATTTGACTCTATATAAATATCATACGCGAGTTGGGAAAAAATAAGATAAGTAAAGCCTCAGATTATTAAATTAAATCTCTAAGAGCACCTTATGAGTCAAATTCAGTTCCTCTTTAGTTTCGCAAGAATCTGAGCCAAGATGGGGCGACTCACGCTATGTTAGGGACTGGTCTTTTAAGTGGCAGAATCGGTAAGAGTGAAATTAGGAACGTTGTATGGTGTCAGTGTCGGCACGGGGGACCCGGAACTGATTACGGTTAAGGGACTGCGTATCTTGCAAAACAGTCCTGTAGTTGCTTTTCCCGCCGGCATCAACAACCGTATGGGAATAGCCCAAAATATTATCGATCGCTGGCTACAGCCTCATCAGCAAACTTTAGCTTTGGAGTTTCCCTATGTTAGAGATGAACTAGCTCTAACAACCGCTTGGAACCAAGCAGCCCAAAAAGTTGGCGATTATCTACGACAGGGTCTGGATGTAACCTTTGCATGTTTAGGTGATATTAGTTTTTACAGTACTTTTACTTATCTAGCTCAGATTGTTGCCCAGCTATATGCCTCAGTCTGTATTGAGACAATTCCGGGGGTTTGCTCCCCTATGGCGATCGCTTCTGAGTTGGGTATTCCCCTGACGGTAAATCAACAAAAAATGGCGATATTGCCGGCTTTATATTCATTAAGCGAACTAGAAACGGCTCTAGATTGGGCTGAGGTCGTGGTGCTATTGAAAGTGAGTTCCGTCTATCCTCAAGTGTGGCAAATTCTGGAACAGAGAAATTTACTAACCAAAAGTGCGATCGTCGAAAAAGCTACGTTTAACGAACAAAAAATTTATCGTAATCTCCAACAATATCCCGATCTCTCTCTCTCTTACTTTTCAGTTTTGCTGATTACCCAAGAACAACGCATTTTTGCTGATCGACTGTCAATGGTCTAAATGTAAATTTTCTTGACCCAAACATTGCAAAATGTTTTCAGAAATAACGTGAATCGGCTTGAGCCGACCCGAGCATGATAATTTTAAATCGATAGTAATGATTTAGCATTATCTAGGAGTCACCGTATTTTGGACAGTCAGACTAACCAGCCAGAACTATTGCCGGATGATATTAGTAATTATGTAGCCGAGCTACAGCTACATATGGCATTGCAAGCACGGAATCTGGTTCCTAACCTCAGTCAGAACACCATGACTAGTAGCAGGCAGCAGCTGTTACAGGAAGCCCAAGCCCAGGCAGAAAAACTTGCTTCGCGCCAGTCTTTATAGAGTTGGCAAGAAAGTTAATTAAAAGTTGACTAAAAATATTAGGAATAAGTCTCATTTCTCTTCATATGAGCTTATTCTTACGCTCTTAAAATTTGGCATGTGAAGGACTTGACTGCCAATGTTCGACCTGCCCTAAAAATTAGAGGTTGTACCTGCGAATAAAGCGATATCCTTGAAGCTTCCACCGTATCTAAATCCCCATAGCGAAAAATAAGGTTTTTAACCTTTCACTTCTGACTTCTTTGAAACCACTGCACCGCATCCTGTAGCGCTAAATCGACTGACGACTGGGGTAGACCTAATTCATTAACGGCTTTACTGGCATCGTAAAACATTGTCTGTTGAGACATACGGACACTATCTATTGCTACCGTGGGCTGCTTGCCTAATTTAATCAGGATATTTTCTTCTAACCAGGCAACGCTGTAGGGTAACCAGTAGGGAATAGTCGATTGAGGGGCAGGAATACCCGTAATTTGTGCGAGTTTATCGAGTAGCTGTTTGAAGGAGAGGTTAAGATTACCCAGGATATAGCGATCGCCTGTTACTCCTCTTTCTAAAGCGAGGATGTGACCCAAAGCAACATCTTCAACGTCAATTAGGTTTAACCCCGTATCGATATAGAAGGGCATCTTTCGTTGTAAAAAACGCTGGATAATTTCTCCCGTGGGGGTAGGTTTGATATCGAGTGCGCCGATGGGAGTACTGGGGTTCACAATCACAACATCTTGTCCCTGTTGAGCTGCTTGAAGCGCTTCTTGTTCGCCATAGTATTTCGACTTTTTATAATCTCCTACTAGCTTCTCGACAGGACTTTGATAGGTTTCATCAGCTATATCCCCCGGCTTAACGCCAATGGCAGCGACAGAGCTAGTATAAACAATACGTTCAATTTCTGCTTTACGAGCACAGGCTAAGATATTGCGCGTACCCAAGACGTTATTCCGATAGAGTGATTCGCGATCGCGTTGCCAGAGAGAATATTGTGCCGCCACGTGGAACAAGACTCGACAGCCCGACATTGCTGAAAATAGGTCGTCGTTTAGATCTCCCGTTACCAGTTCGAGATCTAGAGATTTGAGGTTAGCTAAATTGCTGCTTGGGCGAACTAAAGCCCGAACTTCATATCCCTGCTGCAACAGTAAGCGAATCAAATTTGCGCCGACAAAACCCGTCCCACCCGTAACAAAACATTTCATAGTAAAACACCGATCTATATCTGGGGACATGACATTGCTATGCCTCTACCAGAATAATGCTATTTTGCGATCGCTTAATTATTCTACATACCGTTGCTAAAAGCTTTGTATCAAAGCAATTAAATACATAGATTTAATTCCCTAGTCAAAGTAGCCAGAGGTTTTGCCCAACAGTCTTCAAATCGATAGTTCAATAAAAAATTAGCTTCTTTTCCCATTTGTTGCCCGCGACGTAAATTGAGAAAAATTCTTTTAAACTGTCGGGGTGCCAGAATTGGATATAAAACTCGCGCTATTCCAAGGCTAAAAGCCTGTAATTTGCTGTATTTTTGTGCCACAGCAAAGGCTAGCACGCCGATTTCTCCCGCATAAGAGGTATCGAAACCCAACAAAACATGAAAGATATCGTGGGTAACGGCATATCTTAAGGCAAAAACATTATCTTGCGCGACATCTCTCAATTCAGGGCTGATGTTTAGCGGTCGAAGCTTATTGCGCTGCATGAAAGCAGCATATTCATAACCAAATGTACCAGGAGGTAGCTGACTCAGTTTTAGAAGATCGATTTGAGGATAGTATCCTCTAACCTGCTGCATTTTTGACTCTACTTCGGGATTAGCTTTCGCCCCCAGTGCATCTGCTTTTAAGAGGGCGAAATCTCCTAAGTTCTCTGAGTTTTTGTAGGCTTGAAATGCCCGATACAAACCTTTCGTTTTAATAGCTATATCTCTCTTAAGCATATCTCTACTACCAACGCAGGAAGCAACATTAATTAATTATTGGACAGATATTATTTGACTGCTACCTTTTTTCGTTGGGATTTAATTTCCAGATAGACTAACAGAGCATTAACATCAGCGGGATTTACGCCTCCGATACGGCTCGCCTGACCAACGGTTAAGGGTTTGACCTGATTGAGCTTTTCCCGTGCTTCCATGCGTAAGGTATCCACCGTGAGATAGTCTAGATCCTGCGGTAATTTCAGCTTAGTATGCTTGGCTAACTGGTCTATCTGTAATTGTTGGCGTTTGATATAGCCAGAGTACTTAATATCGATTTCTGCCCCTTCCGTTTCGGCCAGGCTTAAGGCAGGATTATCCAAACCGTGCTGTTTTAGATCCTCGTAGTGGAACTTGGGACGGCGCAATAATTCGGCCAGGGTAATCGAACCCTTGATTTTTTGCTGAGTTTGGTTGGCGATCGCTATTCCTACCGGCTCTTGCTCCTTAATTCTAGTTTCATGAAGTCTTTCTTTCTCTACCGCTATTTTTGCCTGTTTATCGGTATAAAGTTGCCAACGGCGATCGTCAATTAAACCGATTTCTCGACCCAAGGGAGTCAAACGGCGATCGGCATTATCCGAACGTAGAATAAGGCGATATTCCGAGCGACTGGTCAGCATACGATAAGGTTCCCGGAGGTCTTTGGTACAGAGGTCATCAATTAACGTCCCCAGATAGCTCTGTTCCCGCGCAAAGATAACCTCGGCTTCGCCCCGAACAAACTTGACGGCGTTGATACCCGCAACCAGACCCTGAGCGGCAGCTTCCTCATATCCTGTAGTGCCATTGATTTGTCCCGCACTGTATAGTCCCTCGACTTTTTTGGTCATCAAGGTTGGGTAGCATTGAGTCGCCGGAATAAAGTCATATTCCACCGCATAGGCAGGGCGCAGCATCACGCAATTTTCCAGACCTGGCAGGGTTTTGAGCATTGCTAACTGCAATTTTTCGGGTAATCCTGTAGAGAACCCCTGAATATAGAGTTCTGGGATCTCTCTGCCCTCTGGTTCGATAAAGATTTGATGGCTTTCTTTGTCGGCAAAGCGAACGATTTTATCTTCAATACTAGGGCAATAGCGAGGCCCCTTGGCATCTACCCAACCACCATATACGGGGGATAGGTGTAGGTTATCGCGAATAATTTTATGAGTTTCGGCAGTAGTACGGGTGAGATAGCAATTCATTTGCTCTCTTTCAATCCAGGCAGCGGGATCGAAACTAAACCAGCGAACTTCCGCATCGCCTGGCTGGGGAGTCATTTTACTGTAGTCTACCGAACGGCGATCTACTCGGGCGGGAGTCCCCGTTTTTAGTCTGCCCGTCTCAAAGCCTAGCCGATTCAAGGTTTCTGTCAGTCCCGTTACGGCAAATTCCCCCGAACGCCCTGCCGCCATTGACTTATTGCCAACCCAAATTTTCCCACCCAGAAACGTCCCGGTAGTCAGAATCACCGCTTTAGCGGCAAAGCAGGTACCAAAATAAGTCTCGATGCCTCTAACCTCATCGTTGTTACCCAGCACCAAATCCGTGACCATGCCCTCACGAATGCTCAGATTCTCTTGATTCTCGACGATTTGCTTCATCACAGCCGCATATTCTCGCTTGTCGGTTTGGGCCCGTAATGCCCATACTGCTGGACCCCGAGAAGCATTGAGAACTCGCTTTTGTAGATAGGTGCGATCGCTTACTTTGCCAATTTCTCCCCCTAGAGCATCAATCTCGTGGGTTAACTGCGATTTGGCTGGACCCCCCACTGCTGGATTACAGGGTTGCCAGGCAATACGATCTAGGTTGAGAGTGAGCATTAAGGTACGACAGCCCAACCTCGCTGCGGCTAAAGCTGCTTCACAGCCAGAATGTCCACCACCGACTACGATAATGTCAAATTCGTCTTGAAAATCTACGGTCTGAGATACGGTCATATTGATTTAACGATTGCCCGAAAAACTATGCTGAAATCTGGTAAATCACTAGCTAGTTCGGTGTTTTGCCATGAATTTTATTGTAACGTATCTCTATTCTCACCATAGCTCAGCTAACCAACGCTATGTTGGAGAGGGATAAAAAATTAGAGAACTTAGACCCGCAGATAGTCACGGAAATACAGACGATAGAGTAAGCAACTAGGAGCGACTTTATCGCCAAATAATTTAACTAGACCCATGCTGGTTAGTCGATATGACATGATGCTAGATATTTGTAGCGGTTCTTCTTTCCTGACGATCTTGCTGTAGGTATTCATCAATTCGGGGTGCTGATTGAAGATATTAAAATATCCCTGTAAATGAGTCCGATAGATTCCCGAAGGAGTCGGCGCTTCTAGTAATAACTGTTCGATAGTAATATCCTGAGTCGCCAGAGTGTATAGGGCTAATCGAATGAGATAGGGGAATCCTCCCACCATATTCATTAGCGCTTCAAGAGTTTGTTCTAGCTTGACTGGTTCATAGTTTAGTTGATGGCGCAAAGCCAATCCCTTGACCTGTTCGAGATTAAATTCGGGCAGAATAATCGGCAAACCGAGGTTAAATGGTGACTGATTGATATCGAGAGGGATGTAAACCTCAGTAGAGTGAACCACAATAATGCGTAAATTACGCCAAATATCCGTATTGTTGGCTTCTTCGTGCCAAAAACGCAGTAAGGGTAAGAACTCTTGAGCTATTTCTGGATATTCAAATAGATGATTGACTTCATCTAGAGCTAAAACTAAGGGATGAGCGAGCTGAGCTAAAACGTGTTTCTGAAAATAGTTAGTACAGCTAATTTTTGTGCCTAAGTCTAAATCCCAGTATTCATCGATTTTGGAGTTAATGCCAAGCTGGAGGGTAATATTAGCCATCAGCCAACGCAAAAACTTTTCGAGATTGGACAGTACCGAGGCTTCCGCTAACTGTAGATTAAGGGTAACAGTATAGTATTGTTGAGCGCGCACTTGAGCTAGAGTACGAGAGAGCAGAGAACTCTTGCCCATATTTAGGGGCGATTTAATTACGACTAAAGCGCCGGGATTGAGAATTTCGACAAACGCCTTTTCTTCACAGGGAGGACGTTCGACATAAAAATAGGAGCTGGGAGAAACTTGACCTTGGGGAAATTCGAGGGTGTGCAGCGCTAACTTGCCTCGATGTACTTGTGATTCCAGCACAGATTTGAAATTATGCTTAGTAATTTTGGCTTCAAAGGCGAGAGAAAGACTTTGCCATACTTTTGAGCCAACAACTCGCACATAGTCAGAATCGTATTGGGAATCTTGGGCAATTTCCTGATAAGTTTTACCCAACCAACATTGACGCAAAACCAATTCCTGTACGGCATTTAGTTTTTCTGGCTCGATAATTTGACCGATAATTCTTAATACCTGACTGATTTCTAGATCTGACATGTTGAGTAGTACGGAATGATTTTGACGACAAACATGTTGTTCGATATACTCCTCTAAATTTCTATGTGATTAATTATAGTGAGCGGCTGTCGAGTCTGTTTTGGCTGGCGCTGCTGACTGACATTAACAGCGAGAATTTATATATAGTTTTTGGCACACAAAACCATTATTTCCCAGCATGTATATCGAAGCTGTAAACACTAGAATCCTGGAGAATATTGTTCTTATAGCACCACCCACATTAGTTTAAAGCTTTCTTTTGAATGATGGAAGCAAAAAGGTAATTATTTAAGATTTAGACTAAATCTTCTGTTAGATCTAATTAGCAAACTTGAAGAATATATGCGAAATTAATTGGAACGACTAGATCGAAGTAGAGCGATCTATCCCAATCAATCCTTTCTTGCTCAATCCAGCCTGAGTAGATTCATCGGCCTATAACCAACTGCTGCCCAACTTGTTTGGCGATCGCCAAAAGATCAGTAAAAACTAGTACAAAATCGAGAACATCCCAGGACAGAACTAGTAAATATACTGTTGTTCTCAGACTCGACTCGTAAGATGATAAGTCCTAGTAGTTGCCCAGATATTTTATTGAAATGCTGTCAATACTGGTCGTAATAAAAAATATTTATTGATTGAGATTGAGCTAGTTACAAATTCTCTTCATAACCAGCCAATCGCTATAGCCTTGCTCCAGAACCCGGCCTTTCCGACTGGGTTTTTTTCTGTCTACACAACATACTAGCTCCTGATGTGCTGAAACCGCCAGCGATCGCCTTTTTAATTAATGATCCCCCCGGATTAAACCGCATTCCCACCAATGGTCACATCTTTAATTCTCAAGCTAGGCCCGCCACAGCCAACTGCTAGACCAGACTGTCCTCCTTTTCCGCATCCCCCAGATTCATCCCAATAAAAATCATCCCCAATTGCTTCAATATTGGCCAGAGTTTTGAATACGTTGCCCGAAAGAGTTACATCTTTGACCTGTTCGGCTAGCCGTCCATTACGAATCATCCAGGCTTCTCCCGCGCTAAAGGTAAACATTTCGCCGTTGGTCATCCCTCCCAGCCAGTTGCGAGCATAAACTCCTTCCCCAACATTGGCAATGAGGTCGGCAACGGGGGTTTTGCCTCGAGCAATCCAGGTATTGGTCATCCGGACGATGGGAGAATGATGGTAGTCTAGACAGCGGGCGTTTCCCGTCGGTTTTTCTCCTAGCTTACCGGCCGTTTCCCGAGAGTGTAGTCTGCCGACTAGAACACCGTCCTCAATTAGCTGAGTCGTCGTTGCTGGAGTTCCTTCGTCATCATAAAAATAGCTACCGCGGTGAATATAGTTAGCTTCAGCTGCTAAGGGTGCTGCACCATCAAAAATTTGTAGCTCTGGGGAACCAAAGCGTTTACCCATACTCATCACTTTTAGTAAATCAGGATTTTCATAGGTCATATCAGCTTCAGAAAGATGCCCAAAAGCTTCATGGACAAATAATCCTGTCAAAATGGGATCGATAACTACGGTATAGATATTTCCTTCAATCTTGGGTAGGAATAGTCCCTTTACCGCTCTTTCGGCGGAACTTAACACCTGCGCCTCTAGATTCATTAAGTCTTCGTAAGCCTGACGGGAACCGGTAGTTTCTCTACCAGTTTGAATTACATCATCTTTCCTGGCGGTGGCCGCAAAACGCATTTCCATATCTGACCAGGACTGTTCGATCGCGCTACCCTCCGAGGTCATGATAATGATTCTTTGAGAGCTATCGCTGTAGCTAACGGAAGTAGTAGTCAAACAGTCACTATAGCCCCGCAGAAGCTGATTATAGCTATCGCAGAGAGCTTTTTTGCTGGCGAGGGATATTTCTCGTGGATTACTACCCTGTAAAGGCACATGACAAACTGTTTCTACCGCTTCTACCGGCGCGAGGATAGTTGACGAGTTTCCGACATATTTGGCAGCAGCGATCGCTAATTCGATCTGTTCGACCAAACCGTTTATGTCGTCAAAAGTAGCAAATCCCCAGCCGCCCCGATGACAGGCTCTAACCTGTCCTCCCAAAGCAACTCCCTCACTCAGAGTTTCAATTTTGTTGTTGCGGAGCAGGATGTTTGTCTCTTCTGCCCGTTCTAAACGAATGGTTAAAAAATCAACGCGATCACGGTATTGCCTAATTAGCTCGGCAAGTCGGTTTTTCTGCTCGGCAAATAAATCGGGCACAGCAGTAAGTCAAAAATATACAAATGTAAGTTAAAAACTAGAGGTTTAAAATTAACACACTCTCGCCCTTGCCTTTATTTTTGGCCTAGTTCAATTCTGCAATAAGGGCAAACACTTATGTAAATCCCGATCTAAATAAAGCGACTGGGGATAGCTAACCGCTAAATCTGTAGCTTCTAAAATTGTGGCAACATCACTTTCTTTGGTACAAAAAGAGTTGACACCCATAGAATATAGCAGTTCAATAACTTCCGGATGCCGATAATCGCTCCAGTGAATCACGCTACTTTCAGGAGAAATAGCTTTAAATAGTGCCAAATTGTCCGTGCTAGATTCTGCCTCAATATCAAAAAACAGAATATCAATACTCATTTCTCCATACATTAAGGAAAATACCTGCTCTGAATTATCCAGCAAGATAACCTTAAGGTTGGGTCTTTGAGTTTTAATTAATTGATATAGCTGCTTGCCCTGCTCTCTATTTGGCTCAATAATTACTACATGATCGCTAACTTGACTAATGCGCTCTAGAGGGACGTTTAGACTTTTAGCAATAGACTCGATTGCCGGATAGCTTTCT
>JBCBIN010000018.1:0-18280 GCA_038524555.1 Cyanobacteria bacterium J06623_7
GCTTAATGCTTAAGGCTTATAGCTTAAAAACAAACTACTCTGATTTTTAATCCACACTAGACGTATTGCTTGTTAATCGACAGCGAAAGCGATTTCATTTCGTTTTTCTGTTATACATATCCTTGGGGATAATAATACATTCTGTATTTCGAGAACGACAGAAGAAAGATATCAGTTTTATTCTCTTTAATGCATAGTTTCAACAAACCGTTTTTTTAAGCATTTCTTTCTTTAAATTCTATTTTGTCTTTGGCATCATGATTGAGGAAGAACTGTAATCAATTAAGTATGGAATTAATTCAACAGCTAACTCAGGGTTTGGGAGTCGATGAAAGCCAAGCTAAAGGCGGAGCCGGACTTATTTTTAAAATGGCAAAAGAGCAACTAGGAGATAGTGATTTTGCTCAAGTAGCTAGTGCTGTTCCCGGCATCGGTAACCTAATTGGTGAAGCTCCTGCTGGCGGGAAAGGCATTGCTGGGGCAATCGGTGGCTTGGCTGGCGCTATGGGCGGTGGTAGCGGTGGACAACTAGCTAACATGGCGGCTCTAGCGGGTGGTTTCAGTCAGCTAGGTTTAAATCCCGGTATGGCAAGTAAATTCATTCCCATTATTCTTTCCTTCACTCAAAGTAAGGGGGGAGACGGCATTAAAGATATTTTGGCTGGCGTTCTCAAATAGTTGTCATTTTACCTAATACCTCAGTTATTTTCTGGCGTTCTAACGAGCGCCTTTTTTTCTGAGTCAAAATCAAATTATTAATTCGCTCAACGAAAACCACTTTTATCTCTAAAATATAAATATTAAGAAATATGAAATAAAATTAATCTAATTAGATGGCGATCGCTTTGAAAAACAAAAAATCTCGGGTCGTAGTTATAGGTGCGGGTATTGGCGGTTTAACCGCAGGAGCATTACTTGCCCGGCGGGGTTATCAGGTAACTATCTTCGACCAGGCGATCGTCCCAGGCGGCTGTGCATCTACCTTTAAGCGTCGCGGCTTTACCTTTGACGTGGGGGCAACTCAGGTAGCAGGATTAGAACCTGGCGGCATCCATCATCGTGTTTTTCAGGAATTAGAAGTTGAACCACCCGAGTCGAGCTATTGCGATCCAGCCTGTGCCGTATTTCTCCCGGGGGAAAGCAAGCCGATTAACGTTTGGCGTGATGCCGATAAATGGCAAGCAGAAAGACAAAGACAGTTTCCCGGGAGCGAACCATTTTGGAATTTATTAAACAAGCTATTTGAAGCAAGCTGGCGCTTTCAAGGACGAGATCCAGTTTTGCCTCCCCGCAGCGTTTGGGATATCTGGCAGCTAGTTTCTGCTGTTCGACCAGATACTTTAATTACTGTTCCCTTTACCCTAATGACGGTAGCCGATGCTTTGAAGCTCTACGGTTTGTCTGAAAATAAGCGCCTCAAAACCTTTTTAGATCTCCAGCTAAAATTATATTCCCAAGTCGGTACAGAAGAAACAGCCCTACTCTATGCCGCCACAGCGCTAGCAGTTTCCCAAGCACCCCAGGGACTATTTCACCTAAAGGGTAGTATGCAGGTACTGAGCGATCGCCTAGTAGAAGGTTTGGAGAAATACAACGGCAAATTATTGATGCGCCATAGCGTGGAACAAATCCATAGTTCGTCGGGTAAAGTTACAGGAGTTACGGTACGCAATAGAAAAGGTGAAACTTGGATCGAAACCGCCGATGAAGTAGTCGCAAACGTTACAGCGCAGGATTTAGTTAGGCTTACAGAAGATAAAGCTTTAACCAACTACGAACGCCGAGTCGATAAACTACCCCAGCCATCGGGGGCATTTGTGATTTACCTTGGAGTTAAGCGCGAAGCTATCCCTGAAGACTGTTCTCCCCACCTGCAATTTTTATACAACCCAGATGAAGTAATTGGCGAAAACAACTCTCTCTTTGTTTCTGTTAGCAAGCCGGGAGATGGACGCGCACCAGAAGCAGGAATGGCGACTTTAATTGCTTCTTCCTTTACCGATGTAGATTTGTGGCAAAAAGAAGGTGCAGATTACGATCGCATTAAACAACAATATACCGATGAAGCGATCGCTCGTTTAAATTCCTACTTCGATCTCTCTCCCGAAAACATTATCTATACCGAAGCAGCCACACCGAGAACCTTTGCTAACTTTACCGCCAGAGAAAAAGGTATAGTCGGCGGACTAGGACAGCGGATTAAAACCTTTGGTCCTTTTGGTTTTGCTAATCGTACTCCCGTTAAGCACCTTTGGCTGGTAGGCGACTCAACTCATCCAGGGGAAGGTACGGCTGGGGTAAGCTATTCCGCTTTGACAGTAACAAGACAAATAGAAGCAGGTAATAAATAGCGAGCGAGTTTTTTGTGTCTTTATACTTTGTGTCTTTATACTTAGTACCAAGGAACAGTCAACTGTATTCACGGCTAAAATGTGGTGTTGCATTTAAAGCTATCTGATAATGAATAACTCAGCTATTGTTTTACAGCAGTTGGAGACTGAAATTTGTTTTCAGGTGGACGATGTAGAAACAGCGAAAGATACTTTCCCGTTAGTCAATGCCAAATCTTATTTGGAACAGCAGGGCGATAGCTCTTTAATTGCGTTTAGCCACGATGCTGAGTTCAAAATCGTCGATCAAGCAGGAAATCATCCTTTTGCTACAGCAGTACATTTAGCTTTTAGTCAACATCGCCCTTTAACTATTACTCCCGACAGTATTTGGATGGTAATTGCTCAAGGTTTTGCCAACCATATTAATAACAATGCCAAAGATCTACGCAGCAAATTTGTTCGACATCAAGACAAAATTAAACTAGAAGCTGAAGTTTTGCAATTCGGTAGCTCATCAGATTGGAGTAATGCTGTTTGGGGTAATGCAGTTGCTCAATGGTCGCTGTTAATCCGCGAACACATCGATCCCAAGCTCTATCAGTTAATGATATGCGATTTTTCTACCACTACAGAAACAATTCATACTGCTAGTCAGATAGTAATGATGAATGCTTTTCGACAGTATTTCGATTATCGGCTTACGGCGATTTGTGGTATTCCTCAGATTACTCTCTTGGGTACGGTAAATGATTGGCAAATAATTCGCGATCGCGTTATGGCAATTGCCGAATATAATCTCGAATGGTGGACAAATAGACTATTACCGATATGTGATGCTTTGATTGCCACGGCGCAAGGTAATCCTTCTCTAGAATTCTGGCAGCATATCTATAAGCCAAAAGAGGTTTATGGCGGAGATGTAATTACAGGCTGGTTGGCAGACTTGTTCCCGTATCTCAAGGATGGAATTACTCATAATCCCACCCAGAAAAATAACATATTGTCGATTCCTCGTGCTGAAATTACGGTTAGAGATGGTATTAATTTAAAATCTTTACCTGTCGGACTTTCCGAAACTTCTTTCATTCTTAAAGAATCTGGAGATAAAAAAGAATTAAAGCTAATTGGCGGATTTATTGGTATCCAACAAGATGAACAAGGCTGCTTGACACCAGAAATCGGTTGGGGAGTGAAAGAGCCAGATCGAATAACTCAACTAATAAATCGGTTAGCAGCAGGAAAAAGCTCAAAATTAGCCCCTGATTGGTCAGAAAAAACTTTTTTTCATGAATTTCCTAAAGAAATAATTCAGCTATCGGAAAAGCTTGCAGGTACGACACTTTATGCTGATACAGACCAATATTGGTATTTAAGAACTCCCAGCGAGTATTTGCCTTGTCGTAACGATAATAACAATAGGCATTGGACTAGTTTTATAGATCTAAAAGGCGATCGCTGTCTTGCCTACCGTCTAATACGGCGAAGTGTTGGCAAATGGCATCAAGAGCATTATGAAACTTGGTTTGAAACGTGGATAATTATTGGTAAACCAGTAATTGTTCGACAAAAAAAAGAAATTGTTCTTGTTCAAGAGAAAATAGTATTGGAAAACGCAAAATTAATTGCTAAAAGTGTTCCGCAATTTTTAGAGAGAATACTTGCAGCAGAAGGCAAGTATTATTTTGATGACCCTGCTTTTACCCCTGACGAAGATTTATCTAGCTTAGAGTGAAAGCCATTTTATATTTTACTTTTACAAATCATTTTCTGTTAAACCAGCAATTTTCATCAAAGCCTTTAAAGTTCCTATCTTTAAATCTTTATTGCTGTGGACGGGAATAGATAATATCTTCCCAACTCCTGCTTTTTCATAGATATGATGGCTGCCTGTTACTTTTCTTAAAACCCAACCTTGCTTTTCAACTATCTTGCAAAGCTTTTTCCCAGAAACAGACTTCATACTGCCACTTCAAGAATTTGGGCATCATTTTCTAAAGAATGATTGTCATTGGCTACCTCAAGCCATCCCTGAATAGCATCTTTAAGGTTTAACTCCAATTCCTCCATAGTTTCTCCCTCAGTGATACATCCTGGTAAAGCTGGCACCTCTGCCCAATACCCGCCTTCTTCGGCTTGATGAACGATCGCTTTTATTTTCATGGACAAATCTAATAGTTTTGAACTTAATACTATATTTTATCTTTGGCTGCAAATGTCTTTTAGGCGATCGCTTTTATCTACAGATAAGTCGGTACTTGTATAGACTAGAGAAATAATAGTAATCAAACCGATGAACGCTAAAAAATCTCTGTTAATCGAAATTGAAGCAATACCAGAATCACTTATTCCCGAAGTATTGAACTTTGTGCAATACATTAAATACAAACACAACGAAAAACTAGAGAACGCTTTAATGAGTGAATCAGCATTAGCTAAAGATTGGTCAACTCCAGAAGAAGACGAAGCATGGCAACATTTATAAAAGGAGGTGTAGTCATTGTTCCTTTTCCATTCTCCGATTTAAGCCAAGCAAAACGCCGTCCTGCTTTAATAGTTGCTCGACTCAATGGAGACGATTTAATTCTTTGTCAAATTACTAGTCAATCTATCTCAGATAATTATGCCGTACCAATCACTAACGAAGATTTTATTAACGATAGACTAAATCGAATTAGTAACATTCGTCCTAATCGTCTGTTTCCCGCAGATAGAGAAATTATTCTCTACAAAGCTGGTCAATTGAAAGCGGAGAAACTGAAACAAGTTACCAACAAAATTATTGATATTTTGCAGCAATAGATGATAATCCCTTTTGTTTGCAGATACTCCTCGTCAAAATTCCCCTTGTTCTAAACGAAGGATCGCGTCACAATATAAGAGAAAGTATAAATACTCATATCTCATATATCTAATTTCCTGAGTCAGAAGATGTTAGCACAGCCAGAAACCACTACAGCAGAATCCTTAAACCTCGACTGCGACATTGCAATTGTCGGCGGTGGTATTGTGGGGACAACTCTTGCAGCAGCACTAAAAGATTCTGGTTTAAAAATTGTTCTTATTGAAGCGCGATCGCGAGAAGTATCGCAACAAAAAACTCAGGCTTACGCTTTTTCCCCCCTATCTAGCCGTATTTACGCCGGAATCGGCATCTGGAAAGACATATTCCCCCATATCGGCAAATATCAGCACATTAATCTCAGCGATGCGGATTATGCTAAGCAGGTAAGTTTTGACAAGCAAGATTTACCCGGTGAACATTTGGGTTATGTGGCACAGCATAATGTTGTCATTACTGCGCTACATGAGTATTTAGAAAGCTGTCCTAACGTCAGTTGGCTTTGCCCGGGAGAAGTACTTAACGTGACTAAAGCCAAAGACATTTCTACCGTTGAAGTGAAGGTAAACGGAGAGCTACGCTTAGTTAAAACTAAGCTGGTAATTGGTGCCGATGGCGCTCGCTCGCATATTCGTAATTTAGCCAAAATAAGAACCCGAGGCTGGAAATACTGGCAGTCCTGTGTGGCGTTTACGATTAAGCACTCTGCCCCAGAAAACAATACGGCATTTGAAAGATTTTGGTCGAGTGGCCCTATGGGAGTGTTACCTCTGCCGGGAAATCGCTGTCAGATTGTCTGGACTAATCCCCACGCCGATGCTAAGGCGATCGCTGAACTAGATGAAGCTGATTTTATTAGCAAGCTGAAAAACTATATCCCCGCTAGCTTTGGTGAGATCGAGCTAGTTACCCCCAGAATGGTATTTCCCGTCCAGCTAATGCAGTGCGATCACTATATTCAGTCTCGCTTGGCTCTAATTGGCGATGCGGCACACTGTTGTCATCCCGTGGGCGGACAGGGTCTAAATATGGGTATTCGCGATGCGGCTAGTCTGGCACAAATACTACAGGCGGCTCACCAGCAGGGACAAGATATTGGTTCGGTTAAAGTCCTCAAGCGCTATGAAAGCTGGCGTAAAATTGAAAACTTGGCGATTCTCGGGTTTACCGACATGCTCGATCGCCTTTTCTCCAATAGCTGGCTACCAGTAGTGGCGGTACGTCGTCTGGGGTTATGGATGATGAGCTATCTCAGACCGCTGAAAATCTTTGCCCTCAAGTTGATGACGGGATTATTGGGTAAAAAACCGAAGTTGGCTCGTAACAACTAGCACCTCAGTTAATTATCTCCGCAATATTGTTTGGTTAGTTTGGCGCTGGGATAATTGCGATAAATGTTATGATCGGGTGTTGTAATTGGGGTAATAATATCCCTGCTAGGTAGGAATTTGAGCCTCATATGCTTAAACTCAAGTTTCCCCAGGCTTAAGAATTTGAGCTTTTTCAGTCGAGCAAGTTATGGTCTACAACTGATGATTTATAGCTGACTCAAAATTATTCGGTAACTAAATACAAACAGAACATCGCACACTATGATTCACGACATATTTATGCCCGCCCTCAGTTCTACCATGACTGAAGGCAAGATTGTTGAGTGGACTAAATCACCTGGAGACAAGGTGGAAAAGGGAGAAACAGTCCTGGTGGTAGAGTCGGATAAAGCCGACATGGACGTAGAATCTTTTAACGAAGGCTATCTGGCAGTAATTATGGTGCAGGCAGGAGAAGAGGCTCCTGTGGGTAGTGCGATCGCTCTGATAGCAGAAACTGAAGCGGAAATTGCCGAAGCGAAGAAACAGGCAGAGTCTCATTCCGGTGGTAGTAGCCAACCAGAACAAGCTGCACCAGTGGCCGTTACCGCTCCTACCGAGGTAAGTACCGCAACCGTAGCTAGCAATGGCAGCAGTGGTAATGGTTCCGGTCGAACCGTAGCATCTCCCAGAGCGAAGAAACTAGCCAAACAGTTGGGGGTAGACCTCAAATCTCTCCAAGGTAGTGGTCCCTATGGGCGTATTACTGCCGGGGACGTAGAACAAGCTTCTGGTAAGCCCGTATCGGCTCCCGTAGCGACTCCTGTCGGTGTTCCCAATGCCACGGCTAACGCTGCTCCTGCGGTCAATGCTGCTCCTGTTGTGCCCGCTAGTGCGCCAGTACAGGCTCCTGCTCCCGTTACTCCAGGTCAAACTGTACCCCTAAACACCCTTCAAAAGGCGGTGGTACAGAATATGATGACCAGTCTTCAGGTGCCTACTTTCCACGTTACTTATACCATCAATACCGATGCTCTAGATGGACTATATAAGCAGATTAAGCCCAAAGGCGTGACCATGACGGCATTATTGGCCAAAGCGATCGCCGTAACTCTCAAAAATCACCCGGTAGTCAACGCTAGCTATGCTCAGGATGCGATTAGCTATAATTCCGACATTAATGTGGCTGTTGCCGTAGCAATGCCCGATGGTGGCTTAATTACTCCCGTATTGCGGAATGCAGACCAGATGGATATTTATTCCCTCTCCCGCACTTGGAAGGATTTAGTTGCTCGTTCTCGCTCTAAGCAACTACAGCCGGAAGAGTATAGTACCGGTACATTTACTCTTTCTAACCTGGGCATGTTTGGCGTAGACAACTTTGATGCTATCTTGCCTCAAGGACAGGGTTCAATTCTGGCGGTAGGTGGCTCTAAACCCCAATTAGTCGCCGATGATTCGGGCATGATGGGTGTCAAACGTCAGATGAAGGTAAACATTACCTCCGACCACCGCATTATCTATGGCGCACAGGCAGCTGCTTTCTTAAAAGACCTAGCGACCCTGATTGAAACTAACGTCCAGTCTCTCACTATGTAGAATTTTTCTATGTAGCATCTAAGCTAGAAAACATGACCCTGAGATAAATAGAGATCGCCATTGAGCAACTTACCATTGGCTAATCTATTAATCCACAATCTATTTTTCATTGCCCTTTATTCAAGTTATTCAACACTAAGAATAAGGGGCTTTATCGATCTCGTACCAGCAGACAGAATCTATTCAAATTAGGTCAAAAAAAGCATCATCTAATTCATAACCAAATAGTTGCGCCATCGATTTTAAACGCGATTGCTCGGCAATTCCCTGTTCTCTAAGCCAGTCGGCTAAGATAAAAATTTTAGCCATCACAAAAATTTCTAGGGCTTCGGGGTTGAACATAATTCCCTCGGTACGATTAAACTGATGGGGAACAAGCATGGCTGTATAGCGCGCTAACTCTCCGGCTTTCCAGTCAAGCAAAAACGGTAACCAAGGGTAGGCTGCATCAAGACGAATAAACCACAGTCTAATCTCGGGAATTTCCGATAGTTCCCGGGGATCGGTTTCCTCTCGCTCAAATTCGATCACAAACTGGAGTTGCTGCTCGCGATCGGCAATTTGCTCTTGCCAGGAAGTAATTTGGTTGCTGACGATCGATATATCTAAAGCAGCAAGAGACTTGTTGTCTATAGTTAGTTTTGTAGTCACAATTAATATTACAGAGGTAGAGGAACTTCAGTTTGTTTGAGCTAAAATTAACAATACTAGCTTTTTGGTTAGACACTTAGATAAAATTTAAGTTAAAGTGGTAATGACTATGTATAAGTTCCAATGAGATTGGTTGACCAGATGAAAACCTCTGAAACAAGTCCCAAACCCATCAAGTCGCTCAATGATGCCCTCGATCGCTGCCAAGAATTAGGTATGC
The DNA here is from genome assembly GCA_038524555.1 of Cyanobacteria bacterium J06623_7. GTDB lineage: Bacteria > Cyanobacteriota > Cyanobacteriia > Cyanobacteriales > Xenococcaceae > Waterburya. The sequence continues at coordinate 8,953 of JBCBIN010000018.1, forward strand.
GAGTCAGCCGCCAGCGCCGTTATGTTTTGGAATTGTTATGGAATAATGAGAATCATCTTTCCGCCAGAGAAATCTACAATCTGCTCAATCAGGAAGGTAAAGAAATTGGACATACATCTGTATATCAAAATCTGGAGGCGTTGTCCGCCGGAGGCATTATTGAGTGTCTCGAACGCTCGGACGGTAGGCTCTATGGGAATATTAGCGATTCTCACAGTCATGTCAATTGCTTAGATACACAGCAAATTATCGACCTTCAAATTGAGCTGCCAGCAGAAATTATCGAACAAATTGAAGCACAGACAGGAGTTTCAATTGTCGATTATCGCATTGATTTCTTTGGCTACAAAAACAACCCTCAGGTCAAATAATCCAGCTTTTTCACTTGTTTTGTCATAGTTTTACCAATTTAGTTAGGCAAGCTGCTTTGTCTAGTCAGTTTTAGCCAGCTTTGAAGATAATTTTTGTAAGGGTGAACCCCAAGCAACTTGTAATCCTTGTTACCGAAATGAGAGAATATTAGATCTCTGTTGACAGAAAAATATCCAACCGGTTTTTAGAATATTTCTAGCTTAAGTTTTTGCTGTCGAAGTATCGTCTAAATCGAGTGTTGCCAAATTCTTTTGTATGTCTTAATACATAATTTTGCTTCGATCGGCGATCGCAGTCGCTAAGATAAAACAAAAACCTTAACACCTTAAGCGATAAATCCTAACATTACAACTCCAAACAATCCTCCTGGTATTTAGAAGAACATGGTTCAGACTCCGATTGAAAATAAAGTAAAAGTATCAAAAGTAGAAAAACTCAAAGAGCGCAGTAATTTTCTGCGGGAACCACTTTTGAGCGAGCTACAGGAAGATACGACCCACTTTTCCCAAGATGCCATTCAAATCTTGAAGTTTCACGGCTCCTATCAGCAAGATAATCGCGATAATCGCGTTAAAGGTCAGGAAAAAGACTATCAGATGATGCTGCGTACTCGCAGCCCAGGAGGATTTATTCCACCAGAGCTATTTATGGCTTTAGAGCGCCTGAGTGACGAGTATGGCAATCATACCTTAAGAGTTACTACCCGTCAGGGTTTCCAGATTCATGGCATTCTTAAAAAGAACATGAAAACTGTGATTCAAACCATTCTTAACAACATGGGGTCGACTCTGAGTGCCTGTGGTGACGTAAATCGCAACATTATGTCTCCTCCTGCACCGTTTAAGAATAAGCCCGAGTATCAATACGCCTTTGAATATGCCAACAATATAGCCGATCTGCTCAACCCTCAAAGTGGTGCCTACTATGAAATTTGGCTCGATGGGGAAAAGGCAATTAGTGTTGAGGAAGCACCGGAAGTAAAAGCCGCCCGTCAGAGTAAAGGCAAGGGCATGATTGTCGAGAACTCGCTCGAACCGATTTATGGAGAACAGTTCTTACCCCGTAAATTTAAAATCTGTGTCACTGTCCCGGGAGATAACTCCATTGATATCTATACCCACGATATTGGTTTGGTAGTTATGACCAATAAAAAAGGCGAACTCCAGGGCTTTAACGTACTAGCTGGTGGTGGTTTGGGTCGCACCCACAACTATGAAGCAACCTTTGCGCGGATTGCCGACGAAATTGGCTATGTAGATAAAGACGATATCTACGATTTAGTTAAGGCAATTGTGGCTACTCAAAGAGACTATGGCGATCGCTTTAACCGCCGTCATTCCCGGATGAAATATCTCATTCATGATTGGGGAGTTGAGAAGTTCAAGGCAAAAGTTGAGTCCTATTTCGGCAAAGAATTAAAGCCCTACAAGAAGCTGCCCAAATGGGAATATCAAGATTTCTTAGGCTGGTACGAACAGGGCGACGGCAAATGGTTCTTTGGCATTGGTGTCGAAAACGGTCGAGTTAAGGACGAAGGCGCTTTCCAGCTTAAAACTGCCCTGAAAGAAATTGTCCAGGAGCTACACCTACCCATGCGCCTATCGGGGAACCACAATATTATTTTGTATGAAATTGCCCCCGAACAAAAAGCCAGAGTAGAAGAAATCCTTAATAATCGAGGTATAGTTACCGACCCAGAGGCGATCGAACCTCTGACGCGCTATGCCATGGCCTGTCCTGCACTGCCTACCTGTGGACTAGCTGTAACCGAATCTGAGCGAGCTTTACCGGGAATTACCGACCGAATTAGGTCATTATTGAATAAACTAGGAATGGTAGACGAACATTTCGTGATGCGGATGACTGGGTGTCCCAACGGCTGCGCTCGTCCCTACATGGCAGAACTAGGATTTGTTGGCAGCGCGCCCGGCAAATACCAAATCTGGCTGGGAGGCACACCCAACCAAACTCAACTAGCACAACCTTACGAGCAAAAAATGCCCGTTAGCGAGCTAGAAACCTTCTTCGAGCCTATATTTGTCTTTTTCCAACGGAATCGCAAATCAAAAGAAAGCTTTGGTTCATTCTGTAGTCGCGTCGGATTCGCTGCCATTCGTAACTTTGCTGAAAACTACACCATAGGAAGCTATATGGATACAGATACCACCGCAAAACCCAAGTTCCGTAAAAATCAGCGCCGCGTCAGCGTTCCGGATAATGTTTTTCCTCGTCTCAAAGAGGTAGCCGAAAAAGAAGGTAGACCGATGAATCAGATTATTGCTGAAGCTTTAAATGATTACTTTGGTAAAAACAAAGAAGCCTAATTGAGTATATTGGCTTGAATTAAATTAATTATCTCGGGTTGCCTACTACTGGCAACCTTTTTTATTGCAAAGGCAACTTTAATTAGAAGTAAGATAATAAATTTGTACCTATTTAAGCGGGAGAGAAATCGTAAATTTAGTATTTCCCGGTAGGGTCATTTTGCCCGACAGTAGGTTAACGGAAATACTACCATCGTGCTGTTCGATAATTTGTTTGGATATTGCCAATCCCAAGCCAGTTTTGCCCTGGGCAGATTTGGTGGTGAAGAAAGGATCGCAAAGGCGATCGAGTAAATCTTGACTGATGCTGGCTCCGGTATCGATAATATCTACCATTAAATAACTTTGCTGCTGATAGAGATTAATGGTGAGGATGCCGTGGATACCGATCGCCTCAACCGCGTTTTGTAAGAGATGGTACCAGACTTTTTCTAAAGCCTCGGGATGACAATTAATGGTGGAGACGCTGCTGTAGTGTTTGATAACCTGGATGCCTGGGGGCATGTTGGGGGCGATCGCCTTGAGAGCTTTATCGATAATTGTGCCCATGTTAGCTTGGCGTTTCGAGGTGTTGCTGTAGCTACTTTGAGCATAGTCTTCAAAAGCAGTAATTACCTTGCCAACTTGCTCAGTCGAATCAGCGATCGCATTAATACTCTTATGGAGATTGATAATCAAACAGGCATTGTCAAAAATTTCCCAGTAGTTTTCAGTTGCCAGCAGGGGCATAAACGTCTCAATTTCCTCGTTAAATCCTAATTCAATCAAAATATCGGCAATTTTAGCTGCTTCAGAGATTTTGAATCTTTCTAACTTGTCAATGAGATTACTTTTAAGTTCTTGCTTCTCCGCCGCCGACAGCAGAGGATTAATCTGATTATCTTGAGCCTGTTTGAGCAAAGTGACAAAGTACTTTTGCTGTTCGGGAGAAATCTGCGCTAGAAAAGCGGGAATATCTTTTAGAGTGGCGGCACCAAACTGTTTAATTTCGGCTAGGGTATTGTCGATCGCCGTAAGGGGATTATTGACCTGTTGACCGATACCGGTGGTGATTTTAGCCAAAGCCAGGTGCTTTTGCGACTCAAATTCTGTTTTCTGACTTTTTTTGAGCTGAACGATTGTCTGCCTTAGCTGTTCGTTCTTATCTCGTAATTGTTGCTGGAGACTGGCTAGAGCGAGCTGATTTCTAACTCGCATCAACACTTCGTGAATCTGAAAGGGTTTAGTGATGTAGTCGGCACCACCAATAGCGAAAGATTTGACCTTATCAACTGCTTCGTTAGCCGCGCTGACAAAAATGATAGGAATGTTTTTGGTTTTGGGGTTAGCCTTGAGCTGTTTACACACCATATAACCATCAAGGTCGGGCATATTAATGTCGAGCAAAATCAGATCGGGAGGACTAATTTCCGCCGCCGACAGCGCTAATTTACCGTTGGGTACGGGTCTAACTTTATAGTCATATTTAGTCAGAATATCGACTAACAGATGCAAATTTTGCGGCGTATCATCCACAATCAGGATGTTGTTTAGCTCCCGCGCTGACATTAATTTTTTCACTGTTTAATCCTGAAATAATCGTAAGTTATACCGCGATCGAGTTAAGGAAGTAAATCTAAAATATACTCGTAATCAAAATTACTGATACTTTGCGCGAGTGCCCGCGCGATTTCCCGGTCTGAGCGAGCAATCTTGTCGATCGCCTCTTCAATTTTGTCTAGATCGACTTCGAGAATTGACTGTTGGAGTTCGTGTAGTAGTTCGGCAGATATTTTCTCTAGGGCATTATTATCTAGAGTGACGGAACTAGAAGTAGGCGTAAATTGAGGTAGATTATCCTCTGCACAGGTATAACATAAGCCTAAATGCTTCGCCATCATCAACAGTAGTTCATCTGTTTTAAATGGTTTGGCGATTAAATCGTCGCTACCCAAGGCCATAATGCGGGCTCGTTCTGCTTCTTGGGTGCTGGCGGTAAGGGCGATAATTTTGGTGTTGCTACTTTGATTTTTAACTCTTTTGATCGCGGCGGCGCTACCGGTATCGGACGTGGGGATATTGATCGCGATTAAATCTGGCTGCCATGACTGCCATTGAGCGATCGCTTCGGCACTATCGTTGGCGGTAGACAGGTCAAAACCCAATGGCTGAAGTATATCCACCAGTAGTTCTCGACCGAGTTCCCGGGAATCAACTATCAAAATGCGGGGGGGCAATTCTTGTGCAGTAAAATCGAAACTTAATTGATGTTTCAGAGCGGGAGGAGCAATATCTGCCGCCTTGACGACCTCTACTTCTAAAGCAAAATCAAAGCGACTGCCCCGATTTAGCACCGATTGAACTGTAATATCTCCCCCCATCAACTGTACAAAGTTACGGCTAATCGTTAAGCCGAGTCCCGTTCCTTCTTGAGTTTGGCGTCCGGATTCAGTCTGTACAAAAGGTTGAAATAGCTTGTCTAGCTCGGCTGGGGCAATACCAACCCCCGTATCCTTTACGGCAAACTTTAGTACGGCCATAGCTGGCTGATGCTGAGAGCTACAATCAACCTGCAGGCAGATACTGCCGGTTTCGGTAAATTTAAGAGCGTTACCTAATAAATTAATTAGTACTTGACGCAGCTTAGTTCGGTCGGCGGCAATATATTTGGGAGTGGCTGGGGCGATCGCTATCTGAAGCTTGAGATTTTTATGAGCGGCTTTGAGACTAAACATCTGCTCTAAATCGTGCAGCAACTCATAGACATCAAACTGACTTAAATCTAGCTCTAGTCGTTCGACCTCCATTTTCGACAAATCCAAGACATTGTTAATCAGGGTCAAGAGATGTTCGCCGCTGCTATTGATAATGCCAATTTGCTTTTGGGTTGTTCCTGATAGATGGCGATCGCGAGCAATCAACTGGGCAAAGCCAATAATAGCGTTAAGGGGAGTGCGTAGCTCGTGACTCATGTTGGCAATAAAGCTACTTTTAGCCTGATTTGCGACCTCGGCCTTTTCCTTAGCGGCGGATAACTCAGCCGTGCGCTGAGAGATCTTTTGCTCTAGTTCCGTATTAAACTGCTGTAGCTGGTGGTGAGAAGTTGCCAGAGAATCGATCACCTGATTGTAGTGGCGGGCAACATGACCAATTTCGCTAAATGGTTCCACAGGAACCCGCAGACTCAGATCGCGATCGCTTGCCTGACGATCCATTACCTGCAACATTTCGTAGACCGCACTTCTGGCATAATGTTCAGAAATATTTAACCCCCGTTCTTCATCCGCCAGAGAAACCCGCAGAGGCATCAGACGATTAATTCCCTGCAAGATAATCCAGGTAGTGCCAAATGTCCAAACTCCACAGGCGACAATGCCCACAAGCTGAATTGCCAATAAATGTAACCGACCGGCTTCCGTCTGTAGGGGGTCCAGATTGCCCACCAGCGCGACGGCGAGAGTGCCCCAAATTCCTCCCCCTAGATGTACGGGAATAGCATCGACAGCATCATCAATCTGCCAATACTCCAGCCATTGAGCAAACAGCAGGCTCACCGCTCCTCCCACTGCCCCAATCAAAATAGCGATCGCCGGATGAACGATATTACAGATGGCCGTAATTGAAACTAGACCCGCAAGGGAACCATTAATTAAAATTTCGACTTTATTCGTTTTCAGCTTGAGTCGGCCGATAATGCCCGTACACAACATGCCTCCTGCCCCCGCCAGCATCGTATTGAGGATAGTTAGAACAATGTGCGAAATTGTTGGCGTAACGCTACCCCCATTAAAGCCGAGCCATCCCAGCCAAATTAACATTGCTCCCAATACCGAAAAAGGGAGGTTAGAAGCATAAATCGGCGATCTTCCCGAGCGATCAAATCTTCCCCGACGGGCACCGACGACCAAAATCACTGCCAGAGACACCCAGGCACCGACACTATGAACTACCGTTGCGCCAGCCATATCGATAAATCCTAGCTGTTCTAGCCAACCTCGACTGGTGGCGACACCATGGCTATTCCAGACCCAATGGGCATATACCGGATAAATCAAACCCGAAACCACTCCCGCAATCAAGGCATAGGAACGAAACTTGAGCCGTTCGGCACTAGCCCCAGAAACTATAGTGATGGCAGTGCTACAGAACATCATTTGAAACAAAAAAAACGTCATTTCCCGTAGCGTCAACAACTCGGGATTGACAAACCAGCTTCCGAAGCCAGCAATGCCGAAGATTGAGCTACCAAAGGCGATGCCATAGCCAAGTGCCCAAAATACAAGAATTGAGATACCCAAGTCGAACAAATTTTTGATTGCTACGTTGACACTATTTTTAGTTCGAGTTAACCCAGACTCCAGGCACATAAATCCCGGCTGCATCAGAAAAACTAAAAACGTACACAAGATTAAGTAGAGAGACTTGTCGTTCATCAAAGCCAAAAGTTTAGGTGATAAGGTTAAAAATTATTTGCTTTCCTTTATATCTGGAATTTAGCTAATTTAGTTTTGGGCAAAAAAATACTGAATTTTACTGAACTTTAATTGGGGAATAAATATGGTCGCGATCGCCGTTGCAGGTCTGTCTTTAGTCATTTGGCTATTCTTACTGGTTTTTTGGGGCGGATTTTGGCGAGCTAACCAGAGATTATCTCCGGCAAAAACAACACTATCTAACTACCCTCGTGTTTGCGCCCTCGTCCCCGCTAGAAATGAAGCAGCGGTAATTACAGAGGGAATCGCCTCCCTACTGAGCCAAAACTATCCGGGGGACTTAACGGTAGTATTGATTGATGACAACAGCAGCGATCGCACGGCCGAATTAGCCAGAGAAACTGCCCTCAACCTGCATAAAAGCGAGAGTTTGCAAATTGTTACGGGTCAACCATTAAAACCCGGCTGGAAGGGAAAGCTTTGGGCGTTATATCAGGGACTGAAATTGGCGACGACATCAATGCCTTTACCAGACTATTGGCTGTTGACCGATGCCGATATACGCCACGATCAGGATAATTTGACGCGACTTGTCACCCAAGCAGAAACAGAAAACTTAGACTTGGTTTCGCTGATGGTGTTGTTGCGCTGTCAGAGTACCTGGGAAAAGCTGTTAATTCCCGCCTTTGTCTTTTTCTTCCAGAAACTCTACCCTTTTGCCTGGGTTAATAATCCGCAAAAATCCCTCGCAGCAGCGGCAGGGGGCTGTATTTTAATTAGCCGGGAGGCTCTGACAAGTATCGGTGGCATTGAAACGATTAAAGATGCTCTCATTGATGATTGCAGTCTGGCACGAGCGGTTAAAATCGCCAATAAGCAGATCTGGCTGGGCTTGACTGAAACTACCGTCAGTCTAAGAGGATATGATGACCTAACTACGATTTGGGATACTATTGCCCGAACTGCGTACGACCAACTTCAGTACTCTCCTTTATTGTTGCTGGGCACAACCTTAGGTATGGCTCTCGTATATTTAACTGCCCCGGCGGCAATTTTGGTGGGTGCGATCGCGACTAACTATTTACTTTTGGGGATTGGTATTGCCACTTGGTTGCTCATGAGCTGGGCTTATTTACCCACCCTCAGACTGTATAAACTTTCCTGGACTTGGGTCTTCTGTCTACCGGCGATCGCCTTTTTATATACCTTGATGACTATCGACTCGGCGCTTAAATACTATCGAGGACAGGGTGGAGCTTGGAAAGGCAGAACTTATCAGTAATCAGTCAATGTGCGCGAAGCGAAGCGAGTCTTTTGGGACGGTAATTAGTATTAGTAATAGTAATTACTAAACAGTAATCAGTTCAGTCATTTACACCGAAAATCACAGATTACGTTAACCTCTTATACAATGTGATTTCAAAGTAATTTCGAACATATCTTGTTTTTAGCGTAAGGATTGGTTTTATATGCGTGCCCTGTTGATTTATCCCATTTTTCCTCAAACCTTCTGGTCTTACGATAAAATTCTCGAACTGGTCGATCGCAAAGTGTTGTTACCACCGTTGGGGATGCTGACTGTAGCAGCTATTTTGCCCCAGTCATGGGAGTTTAAGCTCGTTGATCGCAACATTCGCAGCGTTACCGAAGCCGAGTGGGAATGGGCGGAAATAGTTATCTTCTCAGCCATGATTGTCCAAAAGCAAGACCTGCTCGAACAGATTGCGGAGGCGAAAAGTAGAGATAAACTGGTTGCTGTGGGTGGGCCTTATTCCACTTCCCTACCAAATGAACCGAAGGCAGCAGGGGCAGATTTTCTAATTCTTGATGAGGGAGAAATTACTTTACCTTTATTTGTTGAGGCGATCAAGCGTGGTGAAACTAGCGGTGTCTTCCGCGCTACCGAAAAACCCGACGTAACCACAACTCCTATCCCGCGCTACGATTTACTGGAATTTGATGCTTATGATTCGATGTCGGTACAGTTCTCCCGTGGCTGTCCTTTTCAGTGTGAATTCTGCGACATTATTGTGCTATACGGACGCAAGCCGCGAACCAAAGAACCCGCCCAGCTACTCAAAGAATTAGACTATCTCTATGAATTGGGCTGGCGACGCTCGGTATTTATGGTAGACGATAACTTTATTGGCAATAAACGCAACGTCAAGCTGCTGCTTAAGGAATTGAAAGCATGGCAGGAATCACATCAGTATCCCTTCG
>JBCBIN010000019.1:0-17878 GCA_038524555.1 Cyanobacteria bacterium J06623_7
AAGCCGTTGCTCACTAAGGATTGCCCGATTCGTCAGGTAATTAATATTGTGGGGGATAAATGGACTCTGCCGGTGCTCTACATCCTCAAACAAGGAACAAAAAGGTATAGTGAAATACAGAGAGAAATACCAGGGATCTCGAAAAAAATGTTGACTCAAACATTAAGAAACTTAGAGTCAGACAACATCTTAAAACGAAAAGTTTACCCCGTCGTCCCTCCTAAGACAGAGTATCGATTGAGCACTTTTGGCATCAAGCTAATTGAGCCGTTAGAAGCTCTATCTAACTGGGCCTGGGAGCATCAGTCTGAATTAAAAAAAATTTGCGATCGCCGAGAACGACAAGAATCAGCTCGCCGCTTAAAAAAAGCCGATAAAAACAGTTCTAACCAGCAAAAAAATTAAAGACTAAAAATAAAGGTTAGGCTACATCTAAGTTTTTTCTCTCTGAAACCATGAACATCGGTGCACCAAAAACAATCGACCGTCAGAGCATTGGTCTATCGGTGATGAACCGCTACATCATCAAAGAGCTATTTTTACCCTTCCTATTTGGCATGGGCATCTTTACCTCTTTGGGTCTATCAATCGGTGCGGTCTTTGAACTGATTCGCAAAGTAACCGATTCGGGACTGCCTTGGGGAGTGGCGGCGAAAATCATGCTGTTGAGAATGCCCGAGTTTGTGGTGTTTGCTTTCCCCATGTCGATGTTGCTGGCCACCCTAATGACCTATAGCCGTCTTTCAAGCGATAGCGAGCTAATTGCCCTGCGAAGTATTGGGGTGAACATTTATCGTCTAATTTTGCCGGCGGTTGTTTTTAGCCTCTGTGTGGTGGCAATTACCTTCTGGTTTAATAATTTCGTCGCGCCAGCGGCTAGCTACCAGGCGGCGCTAACCCTTAAGCAAGCTCTGGGAGAAACTCGCCCCGATTTTGAAACTAAGAATATCCTTTTTCCCGAATACAAAGAAATCGAAACCGAAGATGGCGACACTCGGGAGGTATTGAGCCGGCTATTTTATGCCGAAGAGTTTAACGGCAAGCAAATGACTAACCTAACGGTGTTAGACCGTTCTCGCAGACCCGTTAGTCAAATTGTCGTGGCTAAATCAGCAGAATGGAACGTCTTAGAAAATATTTGGGACTTCTATGACGGCACAATTTATCTAGTCGGGGCCAGCGGTAGCTATAGCAATATTGTCCGTTTCGAGCATCAAAAACTGGCTTTACCCAAAGCTGCCCTCGATATTACCAAAAAGAGCCGTAAAACCCGAGAAATGAATGTGTTTCAGGCGATCGAGTATTTAGAGCTAATCAGACCGGGTTCGGACGAACAGCGAATCCGTAAGTGGCAGGTGCGGATCCACGAAAAAATTGCCGTTCCCTTTGCCTGTCTGGTCTTCGCCATGATTGGTGCGGTCTTGGGGATTCAACCCCAGGGTTCGGGTAAAGCAACCAGCTTTGGTATTTGTATCGGGCTAATTTTTGGCTACTACGTACTGTCTTTTATTTCTCAGTCGATGGGAATTTCTGGGGCGATCTCTCCTTGGCTGGCGGGCTGGCTGCCGAATTTCTTAGGTTTAGGTGCAGCTACCGGTTTGTTGGCTAAAGCAGCAGATTAATGAGAAGTTAAGCAGTAAATTTAAGATAGTTCAATGTCCCATCCAGAACGCAACACCAGCAGTCAATGGCAATCCTCGATTGGCTTTATTGCCGCAGCGGCAGGGTCGGCGGTGGGCTTGGGTAATATTTGGAAGTTTCCCTACGTCACTGGGGAAAATGGTGGCGGCACTTTTGTCTTGTTTTATCTGTTCTGTATCGCTGTTTTAGGACTACCGATTATGGTGGCGGAGATTGCTATCGGCCGCACGACTCAAAGTTCTCCTGTCAGGGCTTTTAGAAGATTATCCAGAGCTAATTCTGGTTGGCAGATCGTCGGTGCCTTGGGAGTGGGGGCGGGCATTTTAATTTTGTCTTTTTACAGTATTGTTGCCGGTTGGGGGCTACATTATTTGTGGCTGGCGATCGCTAATAGCTTGCCGAAAGAAAATAATCCTCAAGCCTACGTCGATTTGTTTGACGCCCTGGTCGCTTCAGCTCGGCTCAATATCTGGTGGCACAGTCTCTTTATGGGTTTGACGACTGTGGTGGTGCTGCGGGGGATTCGCGGTGGGATAGAAAAATTTGCCAACTGGGGTATGTTAGGACTCTTGCTTTTGCTGGGGGGACTGGCAGTTTATGGAACGACTCTACCGGGATTTGTGCCCGCGCTGGAATTTATTTTTGGCTTCAGCAATAGCTTCACCTGGAAGTCGGCTTTAGAAGCCCTGGGACATGCCTTTTTCTCCCTCTCTTTGGGTATTGGAGCCATGCTTACCTACGGCAGCTATCTTAAGCGAGAAGATGATTTAGTGGGGGCAGCAGTCGCGATCGCGATCGCCGATACAGTGGTAGCCTTAGGAGCCTGTTTGGTAATATTTCCCATCGTCTTCAGCATTGGACTAGAACCGGCGGCGGGGCCAGGTTTAATCTTTATCAATATTCCTTTAGCTTTACTACAGCTTCCTTTTGGTCGTTGGGGACTAGCGCTGTTTTTCTTGTTGCTATTACTCGCGGCACTAACTTCGGCGGTTTCTCTGTTGGAGATGGCGGTAGCATTTTTAATCGATTCCTTTGGTTTCTCTAGAGCGATCGCGACTCTCTCTATGGGTACATTCATCTACCTGCTGGGTCTTCCTGCAGCACTCAGTGGCGGTACGGGATTTTTTGGAGCGGAGTTAATCGAGCTGATGGGCAAAAGTTGGTTTGATGGGGCAGATTACTTAGCGACTAATTGGCTATTACCCCTGGGGGGGATTGGCATGAGCTTATTTGTCGGCTGGCAGTGGCAGCTCGAGCTACAGAAAAAGGAATTTACGACCGCTTCCCGGATTGGTTCTTTAACTTGGCTATATATTGCCTGGCGCACAGCTTTACGTTGGCTATGTCCGGCAGCGATCGTACTGATTATGCTTTACAATCTTCAGCTGTTATGAAAGCGGGTCGATACGCACAAATTTATATTTTGCGCTGTTTTGGGGCGCAGATGTACGACGATCAATGCCAAAGGTCTGTGGCAATTTTAAGGTGATTATGTTTTACAATACGGGTAATATTTAGACCAATATTGTTTATTTTTAGGTATTGCAGCAATAATACACTAAGCCTTAAAACTGCCTAGTTTAATAGCCACAGCTTCAGTCGCCAGAAGAACGGTGATCGGCATCGATTTAGCCTAAGAAATTAATCAAAATAGATCGATAACTGCCGCAATTATTTTTAGCATTTCAGAAAGCGAAAATAGCTGTAAATATTGAATTAGACTTAGATTAGACGTGTCATAAAAGTCAGCTTTGATTCAAACCTGGAGATTAGATCGGTATGCCAAGAAAAAAAACTAAGTCTACAAAATCTACTAATAGACCTCGCAAAACAGCAAGCTACCTCGAGAAATCTCAGGTAGGAATTTCTTTAACTGCCAGAGCGGTAGAGAATCTTAACGAAATTGTCGAATCTACTGGTCTATCTAAATCCCGGGTAGTGGAAGGCTTGGTTACCGGCAATTTGGCGATCGCGAGCCAGGTGGCAGAAAAAACCATCTCGATTAAGTCGAATGACAGCGATGCGGAAAATAAACAAGCGGACGAAATTCAAGTTCTTGATGGTGTAGTAACAAAGGAAGAATCTACCGCAGTTAAAGCAGAAACGGGGGAAACAACCAAATCCGCCGCTTTACTGGAGCTAAAAGCAAAGATACAAGAGCATAAAGTCAATTATCAGGCATTAAAACAACACGCTCGGGAACAGGAAGATTTAGTTAAGCAATTGACCGAACAGTTAAAAGCAAACGATGGCGCTGATGTGACAGAAGAAGATAAGCCAAAGCCCGAATTGGAATCTCAGGTAGAGGAACTCAAACAGCAATTAGCTCAACAGCAAAATAGCGACGAAGCACTCCAAGGTAAGCTATCAGAGCAGGAGTCAGCTTTAACCGAACTACAGCAGCAGCTAGAATCGAAGCAAGCTGAGATAGATACTGCCCAACAAGTCCAGGAACAGACTCAGACCGAACTGGCAGCTAAAGAATCGGCAGTAAGCGAGTTACAGCAGCAGCTAGAATCGAAGCAAGCTGAGATAGATACGTCGAAAGAAGATAGTCAGCAGGCTCAACAGCAAGCTCAAGAACGAGAAGCGACTTTAGCGGAATTAGAATCACAGCTAGAATCCAAACAGGCTGAGATAGACACTGCCAACCAAGCCCAGAAAAAGTCGCAGACAGAACTAGCAGCTAAAGAATCGGCGGTAAGCGAGTTACAGGAACAGCTAGAATCAAAGCAAGCGGAAATAGAAACATTCAAAGAAAATAGCCATCAGTCTCAGAAGCTAGTCAAAGAGCAGAAATCGGCTCTAGCAAAATTAGAGTCACAGCTAGAATCCCAACAAGCTGAGATCGATACTGCCAAGCAAAACAGCCAACAGGCTCAACAGCAGGTTAAAGAGCAAGAAACGGCGCTAGAAAAATTAGAGTCACAGCTTAAAGACAAAAAAGCTGAGATAGACACTGCCAAACAAGCCCAGGAACAAGCTCAAGGGGAACTATCCGCTCAGAAAGTAGCTTTAACCGAGTCACAAAATCGAGTATCAGAGCAAGAATCAGCATTGTCTGAGCTACAGCAGCAGCTTCAATCGACCCAGGAACAACTAGAAACCGCCAATAGAGATCGCCACGAATTACAGACTCAGCTATCGGTTAAGGAATCTAGCATCACCGAACTACAGCAGCAGCAAACAAGTCTTGAGGGAGAACTAAGTAGTGCCCGATCTCGTCTCAACGACCAGGAATCGACATTATCTCAATTACAGCAACAGTTAGAAGCGGCGCAAATCCAAGTTACGGATGCCCATAGCGATCGCGATCGAGTACAGCAAGAACTGGCATCAACGTCGGCAAGCAAGGAAAACTTGGAGACACAGCTAACAGATGCCCAGCAACAGTTAGGAACATTAAGATCGGAAGTTCAGGCAAAGCAGGCCGAGCTAGATCGCTTAATTTCGGCTAGTCAAAATCAACAGTCGCAAATCCAAGCCAAACAGGGACAAATTACCAATTTAGAACAGCAAATAGAGCAGCAAAAAGTTCAGATTGGCGAGCAGAATCAAGTAAATCAAAGGCTTCAGCAGCAAATAACCGATAAAGAGCAGCAGATAACAGATTTATCTACAAGGTTGGCTTCGACCGAACAGGCGATCGCCGAAGCGAAGGAACAGCTCAAGCAAGAAATAGCCCAGAAAGAACGGCAGGTAGCTAATTTACGCCAGGAGACAACCAAGCGGACGGATTTAGAAAGCGAAATGGTCGGTCGTAAAACTCTAATCGAGCAGTTAAATCAGCAGTTAGAAGAACAGCAAAAAAATTACAGCCTACTAGATCTAAAAGGGAACGAACAGGCAGGGCTAATTGAAAGCCTAAAAGTGCAGCTAGCCGAGCAATCATCAATGACGGAGAAAAGCAATGCTGCCAGCAGCAATAAAAATTGGGTGATTATTTTACTCAGTATTTTGCTCACTGCCGCTTCGGTAATTTCCGCTCAGTCTTACCTCTAGTGTTCTGTCAATTAAAAATTGACGGGTAAAGGGAAAGGGGCAAAGGTTAAAGGAAAACCTTGAACTGCAAAAAATATACCCATCATTAATTTGTTGACTAAGCACTAGGTCAGTTCTCCAGTCCTTCTTGGTGACAATTCAAGATCGCTCAATCTATTTCTCTTGTCTATTTAGATCTAGATGGTAATGATATAGAGCTACCGGGCGATCTCCAGCGGTAAAATAATCAGGGTCTTGAGGAGAAAGATAAATTGCCGTAATTTGTTCGGCATCGATCGCATCGGCATCTAATAATCTATAGCTGGATGTTGTTTCTACCTCATTTAGATAGAGTCGCTCGGGAGATCTAAATAGCTGTTGGGTAACTTCCGTGGCAATAAAATGGCGATCGTCGGGTATTTCTTTACCTCGACCCGTTATTTTAGAAATTAGCTTGCGTTCTCCAGGCAAAAAAGTTATTTGTTGATTGGGATTGTCAGGATCGAGCTTGACCTTATAAACATTATCCTGACCCAAATAAGCTTCAGCAATTTTAGTGCCATTAAAAGCCCGATCTGCTACCACAACAGGCTCTGAGGTTTTAAATACGGACAGCAAATCTTGTGGCGGCATGTAATATTCCGTGCCAAAACGAACAGGAAAAGCGATCGCCCGGTCGATGTATTCCTGATTACCTTCAAAACCAGGAGTGACAATATCTGGTGCGAGGGGGGCAAATTGCTCTATGAGAGTACTGGTTACATTCCAAGTTCCTGCCATCCACTCAGGATATTCTAAGTCTCCTTTGGCAAGCTTAATCGGTGGTTTATTATTCCAGTCAGGAAATTGTTCTAGGCGCTCGGAGAGAGAACTCGCCCAGCTAACCGCAGCAAAACCCAATAAAATCAAGCAAACTAATATAGCTGCGCTTAAATATCTGACTAACCTACCGAATCGCTCTTGGAAAATAATGTCCCGCATTAAATATGGCTCAATATACAATTAGCATTATTATCCCAGTTCTCAACGAAGCTGCGACGATCGCCCCAGCTTTAAAACAGTTAGATCGATACTCCGAAGTAGAAATTATTGTCGTTGATGGGGGTAGCCAAGACAACACCGTAGAGATTGCCCAGCAAATTGGGAAAGTTATTACCGTTAAGGGTAAAGGGCGCGCGGGACAGATGAATAGGGGAGCAGATATAGCTTGTGGGGATATTCTCTTATTTCTCCATGCCGACACTCGTTTACCAGACAATTTCGTCGAGTTAGTAATTAAAACTCTCAGCTGTCAGAACACAATTGCCGGTGCCTTTGAATTAGCTATTGATGGTCAAGGTATTTCTTTGCGCTGGATCGAACAATTAGTCAAGTTGCGATCACGTCTGTTTTCGCTTCCCTATGGCGATCAGGCCATCTTTATTTCCAAATCAGCCTTTATTAAAGTGGGTAGATTTGCCGCGATGGAAATCATGGAAGACTTTGAATTTATCCAACGGGCGAGACGAATGGGAAAAATTGCGATCGCCCCGGCAGTAGTAACCACTTCCGGTAGACGGTGGCAAAAATTGGGCGTATGGCAAACAACTCTAATTAATCAGTTAGTTATTGCTGGTTATTATCTCGGTATTTCTCCAGTAAAACTAAGTAGCTTTTACCGCGATCGAGGCAAGAAAAAGTAGTAGTTTGAGTAGACAGAACATCTCTAGATAAATATAGACCGAGAGCATCTCATATTGGGATTCCAAATCACTGACAAACAATATGAGTTGACTTAAGTTGGATGAATTAGTTTTCAGCTGATATTGAATTACATCCCTATGTCTATGCTCAACCAGAAGATGATGTTGCTCGATCCTCATATCCATATGACTGCTAGAACTACTGATGACTATCAGGCAATGGCAGCAGCGGGTATTGTGGCGATAATCGAACCGGCTTTTTGGCTGGGGCAACCCCGTACTAGCGTCGATACTTACAAAGACTATCTCAGTTCCCTCGTTGGTTGGGAAAGATTCCGCGCCAGTCAGTTTGGCATCAAGCACTACTGCACCATTGGCTTAAATTCTAAAGAAGCAAATAATCCCGCTTTAGCGGAAGCCGTTATGGAAATTCTGCCTTTATATGCCTGTAAAGAAGGTGTGGTGGCAATTGGGGAAATCGGCTATGACGACATGACTCCCGCCGAGGACAAGTATTTTCGTCTCCAGCTAGAACTAGCCAAAGAGTTAGATCTACCAGTGATGATTCATACTCCCCATCGGGATAAGAAAGCTGGTACATCTCGCAGCATGGACGTATGTCTCGAACATGGTCTGTCGCCCAGCCAGGTAATTATCGACCACAACAACGAAGAAACAGCCAAAGAAGTCTTAGATCGGGGTTTTTGGGCGGGATTTACCATCTATCCCAACACCAAAATGGGTAACGAAAGAATGGTAGAAGTGGTTCGTACCTATGGCAGCGATCGCATTTTTGTTGATAGTAGCGCCGACTGGGGAGTAAGCGATCCTCTTGCCGTACCTAAAACCGCTCAACTAATGGCAATGCGGGGTTTGGCAACCCAGACTATTAGAGCCGTCTGTTATGAAAATGCTCTTAAAGCCTACAAACAAAGCGGACAGATTCAAGAAAGCCACTGGTTGAGTCCCGATCCTATCGACCAAAGAGAGCTATATAACGGCAACTCCGTCTTGCGCGGACAACAGCCGATTGTAGAAACAGAACAAACTGCCGAACAGTCCGTACTAATTATCTAAATAATTTTTCACTTTCTAATTCTTACTTAAAAAATGACTACTACACTAATTCAACCTAATAAAACTCACTCTCTGCGGGCATATTTACAGTTAATGCGTCCGGCAAACATAATTACAGCCTGGGCAGATATTCTTTTAGGTGCTGCTGCTGCGGGTTTAGCATTAGATGCTACTTTTGATTTTAGTACCCTTGGCTGGCTGATTATCGCCACAACAGGGCTATATGGCGGAGGCGTGGTATTCAATGATGTCTGCGATGCCGATCTAGATGCGAACGAACGTCCGGAACGTCCAATCCCTAGCGGTCAAGTCTCTTTGGAAAATGCCGCTGCCCTAGGAACGATCTTGCTACTAATGGGGATTTTAGCAGCAGGAATGGTATCTACCCTGAGTGAAATTATCGCCATGATGATCGCCGCTAGCGTCTTGATTTATGACCAGTGGGGTAAACATCAGACTTTGATTGCGCCTCTCAATATGGGTATCTGTCGCGGGGGTAATTTACTTTTAGGCATGAGTATTGTTGCCGGGGCAATTGGCGATCGCTGGTATCTGGCTTTAATCCCAATTGTCTATATTGCGGCAATTACAGCTATTTCTCGGGGCGAAGTTCATGGAGGAAAAAAAACAACGGGGATGCTGGCGATCGCGCTAATTTCTCTGGTTATTGGCAGTATTTTAGCTTTGGGAATGTTGTCCGAATATCAGTTATGGATGGCGTTACCCTTTGCCGGTTTGTTTGCGGCTTTAGTCTTGCCACCATTTATCAAGGCTGCATCTGAACCCAGTCCAGAATTGATTCAAAAGGCAGTCAAGGCAGGTATCTTAAGTCTAATTATTTTAAATGCGGCGATCGCGGCGGGTTTTGCTGGCTGGATTTACGGTTTATTGCTACTAGCCTTACTTCCCCTATCTCAGGGATTAGGAAAAATGTTCGCCATTACCTAAAGATGGGTATTTTCAGTTTTATACCGCAATCAAC
This sequence comes from Cyanobacteria bacterium J06623_7, assembly GCA_038524555.1. Taxonomy (GTDB): domain Bacteria; phylum Cyanobacteriota; class Cyanobacteriia; order Cyanobacteriales; family Xenococcaceae; genus Waterburya. The sequence goes on from JBCBIN010000019.1 coordinate 9,364, forward strand.
AGTTAGGACAGTCCTAAAGGACTACGTCCTCGAAGGAGGATACCGCTCCGTGATGGCGTTAGCCGAATCCTTTAGGGCATATTAGAGCAGCTAAGACAGTTAGAACAGTTTTAAGTAGTCGATAATTGATTTTTTTGAGTCTCTATAGCCGATTGTTTCGTTAACAATTAAATTTTGTCCGAACTGTTGCGCGATTACACATACGCTTTTGTTATTATGCTTGCCCAAGATAAAAAAAATTTCCAACTTCAGTCAATTCAACAGGAAGTCACGGTAAATTTCTCTTACGAGGTTCACTTTACTAGAGGCTTGTTTGCGATCGACAATCCCTTGTTATCGGCAGTAGTAAGAGCGACAGATAAAGCCAAATCGATTGTGGTGGCGATCGACTCGGGAGTAGTAGAACAACATCCTGAACTAATTAGTCAGATTGAAGCCTATACTAATCATTTCTCAGACAGGCTAAATTTGGTCGCCAAACCGATTATTATTCCTGGAGGGGAAGCAGCTAAAAACGATCCGCTGTTAATCAATAAAATTCAAATTATTGTCGAACAGGTAGGCTTATGTCGTCACTCCTATATATTGGCGATCGGTGGCGGTGCAGTTGTAGATTTGGTGGGTTACGCTGCGGCGACGGCACATCGGGGTATTCGGCTGATTCGGATTCCCACTACCGTACTAGCTCAGAATGATTCCGGGGTAGGAGTTAAAAACGGCGTAAATGCCTTTGGTAAAAAGAATTTCTTGGGGACATTTTCCCCTCCGGCGGCGGTAATTAATGACTTCGATTTTCTTGATACCTTAAGCGATCGCGACTGGCGTAGCGGTATTGCTGAAGCAGTAAAAGTGGCTCTCATTAAAGACAAGGACTTCTTTGAGTTTATTCGTGATAATGCCGATAAACTAGCTCAACGGAATGCAGCAGCCATGGAACAGCTAATCTATCGCTGTTGCGAACTCCATTTAGATCACATTGCTAACTATGGCGATCCCTTTGAAATGGGTTCTTCTCGTCCCCTCGATTTTGGTCACTGGTCAGCACACAAACTAGAACATATGACCCAATATCGTCTGCGTCATGGGGAAGCAGTGGCGATCGGCATGGCTTTAGACTGTACTTATGCTTATCTAACCGGAATGCTAAATAAGTCGGCTTGGGAGCAAATTATTTCTACCCTCAAACAGCTTGGTTTTGAGCTATACGCCCCCGAATTAGGGATTAATTTGGCAGATGATGAGCTTAAAAATACAATTTTTGCTGGTTTAAACGAATTTCGCGAACATTTAGGCGGGGAACTAGCAATTATGCTGCTAGAAAAGATTGGTCGAGGCATAGAGGTAAGCGAGGTCAAAATTCCCATTTACCGCCAAGCAATTATGATGTTGCAGGAGATCGAAGCCTTACCCACGCAGTAAACTAATAATCTTAATAATAATTTCAGGGCGATCGCTGGTTAATTAGAGTTGTGATGACTCCTATGGCGATCGCCTTATTTGCTTTCAGGTAATATAATCATTCCCAATTAAAAACATACGAACTTACGTACTATTTATTGCTCCTTAATCCCCCGAACTAGCAACCTAAAATGGTACAGAAATTAATTAGAACTACTCTAAATCTCGACCGATCTTGACTCGTGAGCTATAAATGATTCGCACCCGTGAATAATCAAATTTCTAGATGCGGTGAAGCTAGCAACCCAGACAGATTTACATTTAACCTACTGTACAAATATTCATCCTGGCGAAACTTGGAGCGAAGTAAAACAAAACCTCAAGCAGTATATTCCCCAGTTAAAAGCTAGATTATCTGTCAATCGCCCTTTTGGAGTCGGTTTAAGACTAGCCGATATTGCCGCGAGAGAATTATTGCAGGGAGATAATTTAACTGAATTTAAAGCCTGGTTACAGACAGAAGATTTATACGTTTTTACTCTTAACGGTTTTCCCTTCGGTAGCTTTCATCATCAGGTAGTTAAAGATAAAGTATATGCCCCCGACTGGACAACCAGCGATCGCCTAGACTATACATTAAGGCTGGTTGATATTTTAGCGGTTTTATTACCCAATAATTTAGATGGCGGTATTTCTACCCTACCCATATCCTATAAACCCTGGTGGCGCGGTACGGAAGAACAAGAAAGAGTCTTAACGAAGGGTAGTCTTAATTTAGCTAGAGCGATCGCCAAACTGGCAGAAGTCAAACAAAACAGGGGTAAGGTAGTTCACATCGATCTCGAACCCGAACCCGACGGAATGCTCGAAAACACTCAAGAAATAATTGCTTTCTTTCAAGATTGGTTAATTCCCGTTGCTAGCCAGTGGTTACAAAAAGAACTAGGAATAGGGCGATCGCTAGCCGAAACCTGGATTCGTGAACATATCCGCGTTTGTTACGATACCTGTCATTTTGCTGTCGAATACGAACAGCCAGAAGATATTATTCAATCTTTTCAAGCTGCGGGAATTAAGATTGGCAAGATTCAACTAAGTTCGGCAATCAAAATTCCTATTCCAAGTGAATTAGACCAAAGAAAAGCAATATTAGACAAATTAACTCCCTTTGCCGAGTCTACCTATCTCCACCAGGTAATTGCTAACCATGGCAAGGGAAAACTAAAACATTACGACGATTTAGGTGCTGCGCTAGAGCATTTCTTAACTACTAAGGCGATCGAATGGCGTACTCATTTTCATGTACCGATTTTTTTATCTAATTATCAATTATTTGAATCCACACAAGCTCATATATCCCAGCTATTAAACATACTGCCAAATCAGATGATCGGACACCATTTAGAGATTGAAACTTATACCTGGGAAGTGCTGCCTCCTGCGATGAAATTGGGTATTTCCACATCCATCGAACGGGAATACCAATGGGTTTTATCGGCGATCAATAAACCACAACCGTAAAGACAAGGCATGCCTTGTCTCTTCACAAAATATTAATAATGTATAAAACAATTGTCCTGAACGTCGTCGGCTTAACTCCCGAATTGATTGGCGAACATACGCCGTTTCTAGCTAACTGGCAAAAACAGGGTCATACAACCTCGATTAAACCCGTCCTCCCCGCCGTTACCTGTACCGCCCAGGCTACTTACTATACAGGCGAAAACCCAGACCAACATGGTATTGTGGCGAACGGCTGGTATTTCCGTGATGAGTGCGAAGTTAAACTGTGGCGACAGTCGAATAAGCTGGTACAGATGCCGAAAATCTGGGATAAGGCAAAGATGCTCGATCCTGAATTTACCTGCGCTAATCTCTTTGGTTGGTACAACATGTATTCCACAGTAGATTATGCCGTCACACCTCGCCCGATGTATCCTGCGGATGGTCGTAAACTACCCGATGTTTATACCGAACCCATGGGGTTACGTGGCTGGTTAACAGAGGAGTTGGGGGAATTCCCCTTGTTTAACTTCTGGGGTCCTAATACTTCGATTAAAGCAACTCAGTGGATCGCCGACGCAGCGAAAAAAGTCGAGCTAAAACATAATCCCACCCTGACTTTAGTCTATCTACCCCACCTAGATTACTGTTTGCAAAAAGTCGGTACAAACCCTGCTGATATTGCCAAGGATTTAAGCGAAATTGATCGCGTCTGCCAAGATTTGATTGAATTTTATGAAGCCAGAGGCGCTAGGGTAATTGTCCTGTCTGAATATGGCATAACCGAAGTGGACCAACCGATCCACCTTAACCGCATCTTGAGAGAACAGGGTTTAATTACCGTCAGAGAAGAACTTGGCAAAGAAATTTTGATTCCTGGCGCGAGTAAAGCTTTTGCTGTCGCCGATCATCAGATTGCTCATATCTACGTTAATGATTCTAGCTGTCTATCTCAAGTAAAAGAGATATTAGAAAATACACCTGGGATAGATCTAGTTTTAGACCATGCTGGCAAAGAACAATATCATCTCAATCACGATCGCTCTGGAGAATTAGTGGCGATCGCTAAATCTAACGCCTGGTTTACCTATTACTATTGGCTAGATGACAAGCTAGCACCCGATTTTGCCCGTACTGTCGATATTCACCGCAAGCCTGGATATGACCCTGTAGAATTATTTCTCGATCCAGAGATAAGTATGCCCAAGCTGAAGGTTGGAAAAACTTTGCTTAAAAAGAAACTTGGTTTCCGCTACTTAATGGACGTAATTCCTTTAGACGCCAGTCTAGTTAAAGGTTCACATGGTCATATTACAGATTCCGTAGAGCGATCGCCCTTATTAATAACCCAGCAGGATGTATTAGACAAAAAGAAAATTGCAGCGAAAGAAGTGTTTCAAGTAATTCTCAATCATCTAGTTTAATTTGTCTATATAAAATACGGCGTTGGTAAATTCGTAATGCTATTTGATGTATTCCATCGTTAATTAAAAGCTTAATGTAAAGCTAAATGTAAAAAAATGGTAAACGCGCCGAGTTAGTCATTACCTGTAGCTGTAAGATTGCAAATTGCTACGGATTTTAACCCTCAACAAGAGCGAGCAGGAATATGATTTTGTTAGATGGAAATGATGTAATCAATGGCGATGGTGGCAACAATAATCTACAGGGAGGTAATGGAAACAATATTCTCTACGGATATGACGGCAATGATACCCTCGAAACCGGTAACGGTAACGACACCCTAGATGCTAATAATGGCAACGATACTCTTTTGAGTGGCGAAGGAGACGATATTCTTTACGGTGGTGGCGGTAACGATTTACTCCGTGCGGGAGGCGGTAACGATAATCTTGATGGCGGTAATGGTAATGATTTCCTAGCCGGGGAAGATGGAGACGACGTGCTGCGCGGCGGCGGTGGCGATGATTTTATCGATGCGGGAAATGGTAATGATACTGTTGATGGGGGCAGTGGCAATGATTTCTTAGCAGGAAATAGTGGAGATGAACTGTTAAACGGCGGTGATGGCAACGATACTATTTTGGGCGATCGCGGCGATGATACTCTGATTGGTGGCGGCGGTAGCGATCTCCTCGTCATTGATAATCAAGGCGGTATGGACACTATTCCTGAATTTAGTTTTGGTTCGGACGTAATCGGTTTGCGGGACGGAATGACTTTTGATAATCTGAGCATTACTCAAGGTAACGGTGCAGCTATTATTAGCTTTGAGGGTAGAGCGGTTGCCTCGGTTTCCGGTGCGACTCCCAATCAGCTAGATGCTGATGACTTTGTTATCGTTGACTTTATTTAGCCCGGTCACCTTTAAAGCTATATCTGGCGATCGCCATAAATTTCTCTTTTCCCTCGAACTCGTCTTCCTCAAACAAGTACAAATCATAGGCGATCGTCAACAAGATGAAACGAATAAAATCGACCGTACTCTACTGCGCTGCTACCCTCAGTTTCTATGCTGCCTCATCTCTGACTGCTTTAGCCGACCAGTGTGCCTACATCACTAAATCACAGGCGATTGAGGCGATCGCCCGCTTGGAGTTAAACGACAGAATATATTTTTTCTGCGAACCTTGTGGAGAGGAAATACCCCAGCCAGCAGAAATTACTAGTTTATCGGCAGGAACGGTAGATTATGAAGACTATTGGCAGGTCAACATTAATGGTAAGGGTATCGATTTAGCCTATGTTTTTGTTGATTCGGGAATAGAACAGAATTTTGTTAATTTAGCGGCGATCGCCAATTGCCCCGCCCAGATAGTTAGCCCCACATTGCCCCAGAATCAGTTAAAAGAAGATAGTCAGTCAGCGCAAGACGGTCATGAAGGAAGTTAAGTTGCGTGCTGCCAACGTCAGTCTAGTAGCTTTTTACGGCGATAAACCAGTTGAGTTAAAAGACTTGATCGCCAAATTACAGGAATATCTTGCCAGTCATCCCTTGCTTAAGACTAAGTTTATTCCCTACCAAATGTCTCAGGTGCATGGCACAATTATCGGCTGTGAAGGATGGAGCGCTCACCGGGGGATAATTAGCCGCTGGTTTAAAGAACGTAGGAAAGAAGAAAAATATCTTGATTTAGCCGCTCTTGCTACCTGTTCATCGCTTTTACGAGACTTCCCTCTTACTATTCGTTGGGGCGGATACGAGGCAGAACAAGACTACAATTTTCTCAGTCGAGGTCAAACTTTATACACACGTTCTTTTCAACTCCAGTCAGCCGCAGACATAACCATCCCCGTACTGATTGGTTGGTCTTGGCAAGATAATGGCGTTACCCTGGCTTTAGATCGACTGCGCCGTAGCTTTCAGCAGTTTAATTTACTGCACAAATATCACGATACGAATGAGGCGATCGACAATGACTTTTATCTGCGCTTGGGAACTATTAACGCGCGATTATCAGCAGCAGAAATCAAGGAAATCTCCTCTCAAGCAAGAAACATACTATCAGCCTCTAGTATATTGATTCCCCTCCGCATCCAAGATTTAGCTTTTGTGCGCTATCAAGATATACAGCTAACTCCTCGTACCACCCAGGTTATATCCCTCAACGACATCACAACTAGTCAGCTAGAACAGCTATATGCCTGATTTTTGTTAGACCGATTGGTTCATTGTTGCCTATCTTGGCGGCAATTTCTATCGATTGGTAAAAATTAGACTAAGATATGTCATTATCCTATTGCAGTACTGATGTCTCTCAATTTTGCAGCGGTGGAAATCTCGGTAGTTATTCCTCTTTATAATGAGTCAGCAGGAATCGAACAGTTATTTGCCCGGCTAACTCCGGTATTGCAGCAGCTAGATAGTCGATACGAAGTTATCTGTATCAATGATGGTAGCCAAGATGATACCTTAGAGCGGCTAATTGAATTAAACCGACAAGATTCATCGATTAAAATAATCAATCTCTCTCGTAACTTCGGGAAGGAAATTGCCCTAACGGCAGGAATAGACTATGCCCGTGGTGCGGCAGTAATCCCAATTGATGCCGATCTGCAAGATCCACCAGAGTTAATCGCCCAGCTAATTGCCAAGTGGCGCGAAGGTTATGATGTTGTCTATGCTACCAGGCGATCTCGTCAAGGAGAAAGCTGGCTGAAAAAAACATCGGCTCGGGCTTTCTATCGCACGATTGGTAAATTGAGTACCGTGCATATTCCTCCCAATACCGGAGATTTTCGGCTCTTAGATCGGCGAGTAGTGGAGGCGGTTAAACGGCTACCAGAGCGAACGAGATTTATGAAAGGCTTGTTTGCTTGGGTTGGCTATCGACAGACTTCGATTTTGTTTGATCGCGAACCGCGTTATTCAGGTCAGACTAACTGGAACTATTGGAAACTTTGGAATTTCGCTTTAGATGGCATTATCTCCTTTAGCTTTTTACCGCTAAAAGTCTGGAGCTATATCGGCGTTAGCATCTCCTTTATCTCTTTAGTCTATGCTTTGCTGCTAGTGGTTCGTACCCTAGTTTTTGGAGTAGATGTTCCTGGCTATGCCTCCTTAATGGTGGCAATTCTCTTCCTTGGTGGCGTACAGCTAATTACCCTGGGGGTTTTGGGCGAATATTTGGGTCGAGTATATGCGGAAGTGAAGGGTCGTCCCCTCTATTTTGTGCGAGAAGAATATGGTTTTGAACCGCAAGAATTAGCAGCAACTACTCTCGAAAGCAATAAATACTAGACCACGGGCATGAATAGCAGACTAACCCCTTTTCCCTTATGCGAAGCCCTAAAGGACTCACTTCCCTAAAGGACTCGCTTCGCATCGCGTATCACGGTATCCTTTCGGATTTCCCCTTAACCTTTTCCCTTTAACCAGTCCTAGTAGATTCATTTGTTTCCTAGAAGTTATTAAACCCATGCGATCGCAGTATGCCTAAGCTGAAAAAAACCGTTATTTTACTCACCGTTATTTGTATTATTGCTACAGGGATAGGCGTGGTAATTGTCGGCGGTATCGACCGAACACAGCTACAGCAATGGCTAGAACAGATGGGCGTGTTTGCCCCCGTGATTTATATTTTGCTCTATACGGTGGGGACTCTATTGATTTTGCCCTCAACTCCGCTCAACTTAACTGGTGGAGCTATTTTTGGCATCTGGTGGGGAACTCTCTGGACGACTATAGCGGCATTGGTAGCGGCGATCGCCGCTTTTGTTTTTACTCGCACCGTCGGTAGAGAATTTATTAATCATAAGCTGGCAGGACGTTGGTCTGCGGTGGATGCAGAAATTAGACAGGGTGGCTTATTTTATCTGTTTGCCATTCGTTTGTTGCCGATTATTCCCTACGGCATCGTTAATTTTGTGGCGGGGTTGACCTCAATTAAGTTTAAAGATTATTTATTGGGTACTGCGCTGGGCACTCTGCCGGGAGTTTTACCCTTTGTCATGATGGGGGCAGGAATCAGCGAATTATCTCAGGGCAACATCCTACCGTTGATGGGTGCTTTTGCCCTCACGGGTATGTTGGTGGGTGGGGCTACCTGGTATCGTCGTCGTCGTCGCCATCCTCAAGCAGATTTACAGCAGAATCAGCTTAAAGATAAGTAGTTAATATTTGATATATAGTCGTTTTAATTTATTTTTTTTT
>JBCBIN010000020.1:0-17841 GCA_038524555.1 Cyanobacteria bacterium J06623_7
CGCTCGATATTTTGGAGCATCATCCCGATAAGTTTCGGGTCGTGGGACTAGCCGCCGGCAGCAATGTCGCTTTACTAGCCGAGCAAATCCGTACTTTTAAACCCGAAATAGTTGCTTTGGGGAACGAGAGCAAGCTAGCTGAATTACAAGAAGCGATCGCGAATAATGTCCATCAGCCTAAAATTTTGGTTGGTGCCGAGGGGATTTGTGAAGTGGCGCGCTATGGTGATGCTCAAAGCGTGGTGACGGGAATTGTTGGCTGTGCGGGTTTGTTACCGACAATTGCCGCAATCGAAGCGGGGAAAGATATTGCCTTGGCTAATAAAGAAACTCTAATTGCTGGTGCCCCCGTAGTCCTACCCCTGGTGCAGAAACATGGTGTCAGACTGCTGCCGGCTGACTCAGAACATTCCGCAATTTTTCAATGTTTGCAAGGCGTACCAGAAAATGGTTTACGACGTATTATTCTCACTGCTTCTGGTGGTTCATTTCGCGATTTACCCGTGGCTCAGTTAGCGTCTGTGACGGTTAAAGATGCTCTCAAGCACCCTAACTGGTCGATGGGACAAAAAATCACGATCGATTCGGCAACATTAATGAACAAAGGTTTAGAGGTAATCGAGGCACACTATCTTTTCGATCTCGACTACGACCACATTGATATTGTGATTCATCCCCAGAGTATTATTCACTCCCTAATCGAAGTTCAGGATACCTCCGTCTTGGCGCAGTTGGGCTGGCCGGATATGCGTTTGCCCTTACTTTATGCTCTATCTTGGCCCGAACGAATTTTCACCGACTGGTCACAGCTAGATTTAGTCAAGGCGGGAGATTTGACCTTCCGCGAACCCGATCATCAAAAATATCCCTGCATGCAGCTAGCTTACGCTGCCGGACGGGCGGGAGGATTGATGCCGGCGGTACTCAATGCCGCTAACGAACAGGTCGTCGCTTTATTCCTAGAGGAAAAAATTAGCTTTTTAGATATTCCCCGTCTAATCGAACGGGTTTGCGATCGCTTTAGCTGTCAAAACAATTTGCAACCCAGCCTAGACGATATTTTGGCAGCAGACCAATGGGCGAGAGCCGCCGTCCTAGATGTTCGCACAACGATTGTAGGCTGATAATCGGCTAGCAGCAGTAGGGCAAGTCGGGTAACCATCGTGTAAAAAATTTTTCCCCTGACTTTGAGGGCAGTTTTTTGGGGCAATTATATTTGTCACTCAAATTGTCTGCCTTTATATTAAAAATAAGACGAACAAAACCGATGATTTTTTGAGACTAATCCCTTAAAGTACCTTAAAGGACAAAATTAGTCCTCTAAGTTATTTTATTTTTAATTTAGCTATTTATATTTACTATTTATTTGACTATGAACATTAATGAGACGATGGCTCAAATAAAGTCTCAGCTAGAGAAAATTGAGCGCAAAGAGCGGGAAAATCAGCAGGAACAAGCGCAAGTAACCGAATTAATCGTCAATTTGGAAACCGAACTTAAGCAGTGGCAAAAGCGCCGCAATGAGCTAGATGAAGAAGCCCTGCAACTCTATACTGAAGCCGAAGAATTAAAGCCCAAGCTAGACAAGCTAGAACGTATTGCTAATTTATCCAAAGAATTTTTAGAGCTACATAGTGAATGTCAAGATAGTCAAGACTTGTTAAGTACCCTGTATTCTTCTGTTTCAACCGAATCGGTAGAAGATAATCACGGTCAAGTCTTACTCAATTCACCTTTATTTCAACAGCAGCCGGACACATCCCCAACGCCAAAAAAGCCCCAACAGTCCCCACAGCCACCGAAGGACTATTCTCAATACTCGATTAGTATTGATGAGATAAAAAATGCTCTACCCAATGCTGAGAGAATATATCAAAAGCTAGTAGCTAACTACCTAGAAGAATACAAAACCTATCAAAACTACATCGTCGATGGTTTAGATGTAATTTGGTATGCAGTAGCGTTTATTGCTTTTGGTCGTTCCAGCTACCGTAAAATGGGTTTCAAATATCATCCCGATCTAGATGGTTCAGAAAGAGCCATGCAGCTAATTAATACCGCCTGGTCAATTTCCCAACAGCATCTAGGAGATAGCGATAGCGCGGCACTATAAACCCTAATCAAGCAGTCATTAATACTCGTTAAGCAGGAAAGAAAATCCACACGCAAAAACGTTAAGATCAAGAACTTAAAGACGTCAGTTAGTTTAGGCGATCTAGGTGTGTCAGTAACTTCGTTTAGATAAATGCAAGGTCGAAAACTGGAATACTTACACAATACTTATCCCTAGTCCCTAATCCCGATCCCAAGCATCTAGTGTGTTTAAAAGCGGGACTGCCTATCTCTCTTAAAACAAGCATTTATGGCATCAGAGATACAGACTCTACCGGATAATATAGTCGATCTAATTGCCGCAGGGGAGGTAATTGATTCTCTCGCCGCCGTGGTTCGAGAGTTAGTTGAGAATGCTCTAGATGCAGGTGCTACCAGAATCGCGATCGATTTAAATCCCGAACTGTGGCAGATTCGAGTCAGAGATAATGGCAAGGGCATGGGGTTAGAAGATTTACGGGTCTGTATCCTTCCCCACAGCACGAGCAAAATCAAAACAGAGCAAGACCTCTGGCGTATTACGAGTCTGGGTTTTCGGGGAGAAGCGTTACACAGTATTGCTCAGGTAGCAGATTTAAGTATCTGTAGTCGAGGTAGACAATCGACTGCGGGCTGGCAGGTTGCCTATGATGAGACGCAAGCAATCCGAGAAACGACGATCGCCATGGCTTATGGCACTATTGTGACGGTCTCTAATTTGTTTGCCAAAGTTCCCGTCCGTCGTCGGGCACTCCCGGCTACCTCAGTACAGCTAAAAGCAATCCAAAAGCTGATTCAGCAGATTTCTCTCTGTCATCCTCAGGTAACCTGGCAGGTAAGACAAAAGCAGAATGCCTGGTTTAAGATAAGTCCGGGACAAACGGCACAAGATATTCTGCCCCAGTTACTCCGCAACGTCAGACATAGTGACTTATATCAACTACAGCGAGAGTTAGCAACTCCCACAATCGCCAAGGAACTAGTTACCGCCGGGAGAGATCGCCCTGCAGAATCGACAATAGATGACCGTAAGGATTCGGTTGACCCATCGCAAATCGAGTTAATTATGGGTCTGCCCGATCGCTGTCATCGGCATCGAGGTGACTGGATTAAGGTAGCGGTAAATAATCGTTTTGTGCGTGCCCCAGAATTAGAACAGACCATTATCGAGGGAATGGCGAAAACTTTACCTCGCGATCGCTATCCCGTCTGTATCGTCCACCTACACACCTGTCCCAGCCAGGTAGACTGGAATCGCCATCCGGCAAAATCAGAAATATATCTACATTCACTAACTTACTGGCAAACCGAACTGGCGAAAGCGATCGAACAAGCTCTTAAATTTAACCCGACTAACCTCCCCGCTGCAGTGGGGAATCGGCGGTTGGGTAAGATGCTTCGAGTTGCTGAAGCTTCAGCCAAAAAATACCAGATCGATAAACAGTTAGCGGCGACAGAAAATAACACCCCGACAACCACAATTAACTCTTTACAGTTAAAGGCGATCGCCCAAGCCAGTAAAACCTATATTGTTGCCGAACATGCATCGGGCATCTGGCTAGTAGAACAGCATATTGCTCACGAGCGAGTACTATACGAACAGCTACAGGACTGTTGGGAATTAGTTCCCCTGACCAGTTCGATTACTTTAGAATATCTCCAGCCCAGACAGCTAGAACAGCTACAAAAATTGGCGATCGAGATCGAACTATTCGGAGATAACATCTGGGCGGTACGCAATGCCCCCAAAATACTGGCAGATAGAGCCGACTGTCGCGATGCTCTACTCGAACTAAGCTGGGGAGGAGACTTGCGATCGGCACAGGTAGCCACCGCCTGTCGTAGTGCCATCCGAAACGGGACAGAATTAAGCCTGGAACAAATGCAAAACCTCCTCAATCTTTGGCAAGCCACTCGGAATCCGCGCACTTGTCCCCACGGTAGACCGATTTATCTATCCTTAGAAGAATCTAGTCTGTCGCGATTTTTCCGTCGTCATTGGGTAATTGGTAAGAGCCACGGAATATGAACCTCCTTCGCCAGAAGTAAAGCGATCTTAGAGAGTCTTCTGAGAAAAAAACAGAGGAGTTTTGAGGCGAAAAATTTCTGTTGTGTTGACTATCTTTTTCTCCATTGTGAGATTTTTCTAACTCTCCCAGGGGGGAATCGGCTGAAACTGGTCGATGAGAAAGTCAATCATGGCGCTAACTCTTGGTGCAACAATCCGACGACTGGGATAAAGGAGCCAGATAGAAACTTCTGTTACGAGGGGAAATTCTGGCAGCACTTCCACCAGAAGCCCAGACTTTAAGCTTTCCCTAGCGTTCCAAACGGATTTCATGCCAATACCCATTCCCTGTTCGAGCATTTTTCGCATTGCTTCACCATCGTTAACGGTGTTTGAGAACGAAACGTTAATGATTTGTCCGTTTTCAAACTTCCATCTTGTTTCCCCCAGTGTGACGCATCGATGCGCGGCGAGATCTTCTGGTTTGGCAGGAATACCAAATTCTTCGAGATAGGAGGGAGAGGCTACCAGCAGCCGCCTGTCCGCAGCTAGTTTACGTACAATTAATCTACTATCTGTTAAGCTCGCATTCCGAATAATTAGGTCATAGGCACCTTCAATGACATCAAGAACTTCATCCGATAGTCGTAAGTCAAGCTTGACTTGTGGATAGCGCAACTGAAACTTATCTAGGAGCGGAATGATATACATCCGTCCGAAGGAACCTGGCATTGTCATTCTGAGTACCCCCTGTACCAATTCCTCTTGCCCTTTCACTACATTGAGCCCAGCTTCCAGTGTCTCTAAGGTTTGTTGAGCGAAAGGTAAAAACAGCTCTCCATCCGTCGTTAGTGAAACCGCCCTGGTTGTTCTATTGAATAAGCGAAATCCGACGATTTCTTCAAGTTTAACCAAGCGAGCGCTCGCACTAGCTGGCGAAAGTGATAGGTCATGTGCTGCCGCCGTGACACCACGCAGTTCGGCAATTCTGATAAATAGGCGGAGCGATAGAATATCCATTTATCAAAAATATCCGAATTATGATTTCGTTTCAAGCCTATTTATCTTTTTAATACGAATGATTAATATACAATTACCGCTTCTACGAATAAAACCATAAGCAATTGGAGACTAAAACATGAAAGCAATGCTTATAAAATCCTATGGCGAAGACGCAAAGTTTGAACCAGTAGAAATCGAAAAACCTCAAGTCAAAGCAGGTCATGTCCTCGTAAAGATCGCCGCGTCGAGTGTAAACACGGTTGATACGATGATTCGTAAAATGGGCAAGGATCTACCACTCTCGCCTGATGCACCCGCAATTTTAGGTATGGACTTCGCTGGAACAGTCGACGCTGTTGGCGATGGGGTGTCAACCTATTCTCTTGGCGATGAAGTTTATGGCTGTGCGGGTGGATTAGCAGATTTACCTGGCACCTTGGCTGACTACATAGTGGCAGATGCTAATTTGATTGCCCATAAACCAAAAAACTTGTCGATGCGTGAAGCTGCTGCTTTGCCTCTTGTGGCGATTACTGCTTACGAAGGTTTAACCCGTGCGGGCATCAAGCAAGGTCAGAAAGTTCTTGTGCATGGAGGTTCTGGGGGCGTTGGTCATGTCGCTTTGCAACTAGCAAAACACTTTGGTGCCGACGTCTATTCTACTGGAGGTGGAGACAAGCAATTGACCCTAATCGAACAACTGGGTGCAATTGGCATCAACTACAAGACAGAATCGGTTGAAGAGTACGTTGCCAAATATACGGATGGGGCTGGTTTTGACTTGGTGTTTGATTCTGTTGGTGGTGCCAACATGCTTAACTCATTTCAAGCAGCAGCACTTAATGGTCAAGTTGCCTCAACTGTTTCGCTATGTGAGCTGGATTTGACCTTGGCTCACTTCAAAGGGTTGTCTTTGCATGTCGTGTTTATGCTCATTCCGATGCTGCACAATTTCAAACGAGAACAACACGGATCAATTCTGCGGAGCTTAACTCAGATTGTCGAGTCAGGTGGATTAAAGCCTGTACTTGACGAACAACGATATTCCCTCGAACAAGCTGGGCAGGCATATGCTCGTTTGGAAAGCCGACAAGCGATGGGCAAGGTAGTTATTGAAAACTGATAGCCAAAACTACTGACATAACTGAATTATTGCCAATTTATTGAAAATAACAGGAGATACAGAATGAGCTACGACAATTTCACTACTTTCAACGTTAAGACTGAAGATGCGATCGCCTGGGTTACATTTGATTTTCCACCAGTGAACGTTCAGGGGCAGGAAATGTTAGCCGATCTAAATAGCCTTGCATTAAGGCTAGAACGCGATCGCGAAGTTAAAGTCGTTGTTTTCCAGTCAGCCCATCCAGAAATCTGGGTTTGCCACTACGACACCAACCTCTTAAAGGATATGTCAACGGAAGCCGTCTCTCGTGAAGAAGCTAAATTGCTAGATCTGCAATCCGTTTGTGAACGCATCAGCAAGTTACCCCAAGCCACCATCGCCAAACTCGAAGGCTTTGCAAGGGGTGGCGGTCATGAGTTTGCCCTCGCTTGTGACATGCGTTTCGCAGCACGGGGAAAATTTAAGTTTATGCAAATGGAAGTCGGCATGGGTATCTTGCCCTGCGGCGGTGGTGCATCCCGTATGGCGCGTCAGGTCGGGCTCGGTCGGGCATTAGAAATTATCCTCAGCGCCCGTGACTTTAGTGCAGACGAAGCCGAAACATACGGCACAATCAACAAAGCCCTCGAACCAGATGAAATCGGTCCCTATGTTGAAAAGCTAGCCAATCGTATTGCTAAATTCCCAGCAGAGTCTATCAATGCCTGTAAGCAGGCGGTTTATGAGTCCATTGACAAGCCGATTGATGAAGCCCTCAAGGCGGAAGCTTACTGGCTCTATCAAGCAACTAGCAAAACTGCTGCCGTCAAGCGTTTTACCATTGCTGATGAGAAAGGCATGGAGCATGACATGGAAAATCAGCGCAACTGGAATGATTTGGTTATGCAAGTTCAGGAAATAAACTAGTGAAGCAAGTATTCATTAACAACTAACTGTATCAGGGTAAATATAAACCGCTCTAATCTTGAAAGCCATGTTGTTTCTTGAAGATCTAAATAACTGTAATCTTTGAATAGATAGACTTTCAGACAATTTTATAAAACTACAGGTTTCTATCTGAAAGCGGTTTATCCCCGAACGCCAAAGCACTTATGAAGGGAGTTCAGCATGGTCAAATCTATCGAAAAAATCCAGTTCAAACCGATTAACCAGGGATACAATTCCGTATTTCGTCCTAATCGATTAAGCCTCGGTCTGGTGGTACCAATCGAGACTTATGCAACGGAATCGGTACCCACGATGAAAGATCACATTGAGCGGGTGCAACTGGCGGAAAAACTTGGGTTCTCTGCCATCTGGCTGCGGGACGTGCCATTCAATGTGCCGAGCTTTGGAGATGCGGGTCAGACCTACGATCCTTTTGTTTATTTAGGCTTACTAGCTGGTCAAACTAAAGAAATTGCCTTGGGGGTTGCTAGCGTTATCTTACCGTTGAGACATCCCGCTCATGTTGCTAAAGCTGCTGCTACTGCTGATGTCTTGTCTGGGGGGAGAGTTATTCTTGGTGTAGCTTCTGGCGATCGCCCAGAAGAATATCCCGCTCTTAATTTATCCTATAGCGATCGCGGGAAACGATTTCGGGAGAGTTTTGAATATATCCAACGCATGAGCGAAGATACCCCAGTTTTCGAGAATAGTTATGGCAAGCCTCACAGTGGCATGGACATGTTACCCAAACCAGTATCGGGGAAAATACCATTGTTAGTTACAGGGGGCAGCCAACAAGATACTGACTGGATTGCCCAAAATGGAGATGGTTGGATGCTCTATCCCCGCAATAATGAGATCCAAGCCCAAATAGTTGCCGATTGGCGATCGCAAATCGTGGCGGCAGGTAGACCCAATCAACCTGTCATGGAACCTCTCTATATAGATTTAGTAGAAGATCCTAATACTCCGCCTTTACCAATTCATTTGGGACTACGGTTGGGTGTTAAACACCTGAAAAGTTATCTCAAATCTCGTCAAGCGATCGGTATTAATCACGTTGCCCTAAACCTGCGCTTTAATAAAGCTGACATTACAACAACTCTCAAACAGCTGGCAGAGGATGTATTGCCAGACTTCACTTAATTACTAAAAAGAAGAAACCATGTCAAAACTAACTATCGTTGCTCACGTTACAGCCAAATCCGATCGGATTGATTTTGTCAAAGCAGAGCTTTTAAAACTAATTGATATTACCCGCGCTGAAGAAGGCTGTATCAATTACGACTTACATCAAGACAATAATAATCCTGCTCATTTTCTATTTTACGAAAATTGGGATTCTCGCGAACTTTGGCAAACTCATATGAACAACAAGCACCTAAAAGACTACATGGCTGCAACCGAAGGGAGTATTGAAGATTTCACTCTCTATGAAATGACCCAGATTGCCTAAAAAACGTGGAAGCTGATTTTATTAATTGAGGCTTTCAAAACCATGTCAAAAACAATTCTGATTAAAGGGTCTTAGGTATTGCGATCTTTTAAAATTTTTGCGCCATCACTGTAAGAGCTTATGCCTTTACCCAAGAAAAACTACTTCTCTTCTCTTATAGCTCGCGATCTCCATGAACCCCATCGCGCGGCTACTCAACTAGAACTACTGTTTGATTTAGTCGTAGTCATCGCGATCGCAACGTCAGCCCATGGATTAACTCATGAGTTAAGTGAAGGTCATTTTTTCATGGGAATTATCAAATTTCTCCTAGCCTTTTTTATTTTGTGGTGGCCTTGGAATTTATTTACCTGGTTTGCCAGTGGCTTTGATAACGATGATGCTGCCTATCGGATCAATGTAATGGTGATGATGATTGGCATTATGCTGGTGGCAGCCAGTATTCCTACTATTTTTCAGGGTGGAGCAATTATCTATGGATTTATTGGCTATCTAGTTTTGCGAAGTGCCGCTGCCGTTTTATGGCTCAGAATTAAAGACAAGAATCCTCAACTAAAGGTTACGGTGCAGAGGAATGTCATAGGACAAATGATAATTCAGAGTTTCTGGGCATATATCGTCTTTATGGTAGAGCCTTGGAGCAAGATATTTGTTGTTTTAGTAGCAAGCGCTATTGCCGCAGAGCTATATCTTCCCTGGTACGCGAGACAAGCACAAAATACTCCCTGGCATCGCCATCATATTATTGAACGTTTTGGGTTACTGAATATTATTGTTTTAGGAGAGATTTTACTGAGTAGCGTTCATGCTCTTGAAGCATCTACTAGTGGTAGTTTTAGTTTCCCTCTGATGATTCTAGCGCTCGGCAGTGCAGCAATCTCTTTCACTATGTGGTGGCTTTATTTTTGCGAAGAAGAGCATTTGGAAAGTGTAGAAAGTAAACGTACTTTTGTCTGGGCATACGGTCATTTCGTCGTGTTTGCCTCTGGAGCAGCTACCGGTGCGGGCTTAAGCTTAATGGCAGAACTCATGAGCTCAACACATCATGAAGGAAAACATCTTGCACCAGAAACTGTCGCTTGGGCAATTACAATTCCGCTCGCTTTGTACATTATCGGCTTATGGTTAGTACGCGATCGCTATCAGTTAAATAATTTACATAGTTCCTGCATACTCTTTTTCGCTGTAATGATTTGCTTGAGTGCATTGTTACCTTATCAGCCAATTTTCCCCTTAGTCTTATTAATTGTCTGTCTAGTATTTAGATTAAACGTTACTAATACTTCTGAAGCGGAACTAAAAAGCCCAGAATAATCCTTCAATTAAACGTCTGACGAATAATTTACTATCAAACTTCACTACATGAAAAATAAAAGACTATGGAAAAAACTATTTTAATCACTGGCTCTACTGATGGCATCGGACTCGAAACAGCAAAAATGCTAGTGGAGCGAGGACATAATGTTTTACTCCATGGGCGCAACCCAGAAAAGTTAAAAACCGTACAAGCCCAACTAACTACTCTAGGAAAAGACCAAGAGCATGAAATCTATGTTGCTGACCTCTCTGTGATGAGTGATGTTGAAGCTTTCGCAAAAGCGATCGCCGCCAAGCACAATAAGCTTGATGTGTTAATTAACAATGCAGGTGTTTACAGTACCTCTAAACCAATTACCCAAGATGGATTAGACGTTCGTTTTGTAGTTAATGCGATCGCGCCTTATTTTCTGACACAAAGACTCTTGCCCCTGCTCGGTACTTCAGGCAGAGTAATTAATCTATCTTCTGCTGCCCAATCAACTGTAAATTTAGAAGCTCTACAAGGAAAAGTTCGACTAACTGATTCCGTAGCCTATGCTCAGAGCAAGCTAGCACTGACAATGTGGTCGCGAAGTTTGGGTCTGGCTCTTAAGGATCGCGGTGTAATAGTAGTTGCCGTTAATCCCGCATCAATGCTTGGTAGCAAAATGGTCAAGCAAGCCTATGGTGTAGATGGTGGCGATCTTAGTATTGGAGCAGAAATCCTAGTTCGTGCTGCTTTAACAGATGAATTTGCCGCTGCTTCGGGTCAGTATTTTGACAACGATACTGGTCGGTTTGCTTCTCCCCATCCTGATGCGCTGGAGCCACAAAAGTGTGAACAGCTTATGAGCATTATTGACAGAATCTGGGAAAAAATAACGAACTGAGTAGACAGACAAAATTCCTTATATCCTCGATTCTTGATGAATGATTTATTTGTCCGGACAACAATACTAAACTATGGCGATGGCGGACTGGGAGGATTGGTTAGAGGATCGATGCTGCTGGGTAAGCCAGGTAAGGCAGGGTTGACTCCAGGAGTTGCTGGAGTGGTAGGAGCCTGAGAACCTTCTGGTAAAGTTGCCAGAGCAACGCGATTGCCGCCTACCTCCCGTAGAATATCTAGAACCTCAACGACTTCT
This sequence comes from Cyanobacteria bacterium J06623_7, assembly GCA_038524555.1. Classification (GTDB taxonomy): domain Bacteria; phylum Cyanobacteriota; class Cyanobacteriia; order Cyanobacteriales; family Xenococcaceae; genus Waterburya. Next base: position 11,055 of record JBCBIN010000020.1, read on the forward strand.
CTATAGGTTGAATTTTTGGCCGCATAGAGGGTCATCAAGCCATCTGGATTAGCCTGATTGTATTTTTTGATTTCCCAAGCTAAATCGCTGCGGCTGACTAAATTTTTATCTACGTATAGCTGACCAATATCATCGATAGTCACAATTAAGATATTTTGTAGCTGAGGGGCACCTGTTTTTGCTTGAGGCAAATCGAGACTAATTGCCTGTTGGCGCGAGAAATTTACCGCAGCTAAGATAAAAAAGGTCAAAATGCAAAAGATTACGTCAATTAGAGGCAGAATTTCGATATTGGCGCCGCTCTGCTGGCTATCATCCTGCCAGAGATTCATGGTTTTAATTGGTTTGGACTGGTACTTTCTTTTGCGTTTCATATGGCTATCGAACGATCTGAGTGGGCAAAAATAACCGGAGTCAACTATCGGCTAAATATGTGTATAATTCAGCATCCCCATTCTAGGTTTATTTGTCGATAATGTCTGAATGTCTGAAAAGTTATTTCTGTTAGCCGTTTATCATGAATCAGCAGTATAAAATTGCCGCATTGCCAGGAGAAGGTATTGGCGAAGAAGTTGTGGCGGCGACCTTAGCTATCTTGCAGGGAGTGGCAGTCAAGCATTGCTTTGAGCTGAAGATCGACTATGGGTTAATTGGGCAGCCGGCTGAGGAACAATACGGCTCATCTTTGCCCCCAGAAACTATAGAATTATGCGCTGCTGCCGACGGTATTTTATTTGGTGCGGTTAGTAAAAGTGGTTTATTAGAACTAAGGCAAAAGTTTGATTTCTTTGCCAATCTGCGTCCGGTGCAAACTCATCCCAGCTTATTAAACAAGTCTAGTTTAAAGCGCGATCGCCTGGTAGGAGTAGATATTTTATTTGTTAGGGAACTGACCAGCGGCATCTATTTTGGGGCGGCGGGGAGAGAGAAAGACCTGACGGGTAGTTATGGCTATCAAACAATGCAGTATCATGACTGGCAGATTGAGCGAATTGCCAAGACGGCTCTAGAGAAAGCAAGGCAGCGCCGAGGATTATTAACAGTGGCTCATAAGGAAAATGCTCTACCCAATCTACCCTGGACGAGATTAGTTCAGGTCGTGGCGGTAGAATATCCCGACGTTACTATTGAGCCGATGTTGGTCGATAATTTAGCCCTACAGCTCATGATAAGACCTCAGCATTTTGACGTTATTCTAGCCGGTAATTTATTTGGCGATATTTTAAGCGACCTCGGCGGCGCTCTGGTCGGTTCGGTGGGTTTATTGGGTTCGGCTAGCTTAAACGAGGCAGGATTGGGGCTTTACGAGCCAATTCACGGTACGGCACCGGATCTGGTAGGTCGAGATAGAGCAAATCCTCTAGGAACTCTTGCCAGCGCGATTTTGATGCTCGAACAGTGGGGCGAAACGTCCGCAGTAGCAAGCTTACAAAGCGCCGGAGACAATATTTTAGCCCGGGGTTATCGGACTCAAGATTTATATACGGAAACGGGAGAAATTCTAGTGACGACAACCGAGTTAGTAGAATTATTTTTAGCCGAATTAGCCCATAATTAACTGATTAATTGACCCCTAATCTATTGTGAGCGGTTTATGGAATTATCCCCAACCAAAAAGGCATTACTAGCATTGAGACAGATGCAGAGTAAGTTAGATGCCCTCGAACGAGCAAAACACGAACCAATTGCCGTAGTCGGTATGGGCTGTCGCTTTCCGGGGGCAAATAATCCTCAAGAGTTTTGGCAACTATTACAATCAGGGCAAGATGCCATTACTGAGGTGACACCAGATCGATGGGGATGCGATATCTCTGCCGAGCAGCAGATTATTCGGGGAGGATTTATTCCTCATTTAAAAGAATTTGACCCCGGTTTTTTCCGCATTGCGCCAAAAGAAGCGATCAGTATCGACCCACAGCAAAGATTATTATTAGAGGTTGCCTGGGAGGCTTTAGAAAATGCGGCGATCGCTCCAGAAGGAATTCGCGGGAGTCAAACGGGGGTTTTTGTCGGCATTGCGGCGGTAGACTATTGGCACCAGCTACTCAGTCGCAGCACGGATAATATTGATGCCTATCTGACTACGGGCAATACTCACAGTCTGGCATCGGGACGGATCTCCCACTTTTTTGACTTTCGGGGGGCAAGCATTTCTTTGGATACGGCTTGTTCCTCATCTCTAGTTGCCGTTCACCTAGCAATTAAAAGTTTGCGCGATCGCGAATGTAATTTGGCTTTAGCCGGAGGTGTCAATCGCCTAATCTCCCCTAAGGTCAGCATTAATTTTGCCCGTGCCAAGATGCTGTCGGTTGATGGACGCTGTAAAACTTTTGATGAGAGTGCTAATGGTTTTGTCCGTTCGGAAGGCTGTGGCTTAGTCGTTTTAAAAAGGCTGGCAGATGCGATCGCCGATCAGGATCGCATTAGAGGGGTACTACTTGGTTCGGCAGTTAATCAGGATGGACGTACCAGCAGCATTACAACTCCCAGTAGTTTATCCCAACAGACAGCGATCGCCCGAGCCTTGACTGATAGCCAGCTAGAAGCAAGGCAAATTAGCTATCTGGAAACCCACGGTACGGGTACATCTTTGGGAGATGCGATCGAACTTGAGGCTTTGAGTCAGGTTTTTGCCAACAATCAGGAATTAGTCTTGGGTGCGGTTAAAACTAATATCGGTCATCTCGAATCAGCATCAGGCATAGCCAGCTTGATAAAAACCATCTTAGCTATAGAAAAACAGCTAATTCCCCCGAATTTACATCTAGAACAGCCCAATAGCCGGGTAGAGTGGTCTAAATTACCGTTCAAACTACCCAGTCGGGCGATCGCCTGGCAAGAGCAATCGCGTTTAGCCGGGGTCAGTTCTTTTGGCTTTAGCGGCACCAATGCCCACATAATTATCAAAGAAGCTGATGCTTTAACTGAGGAAACTATCGCAACGATAACTAATCCCCCAGACTTAGCTCCAAATCTATACTTAGTTACCCTTTCTGGGCGGACGGAAAAAGCCCTCAACGAACTAGCGCAAAACTATCATTGCTATCTCAATGCCCAGCCTAATTTAGCAATTGCCGATATCTCCTTGACGAGTACTCTCGGGCGATCGCATTTTAATCATCGCTTGGCAATCTGTGCTAGCTCAACGATCAATTTACAGACCAAGCTGGCTGGCTACCTAAAGGGAGAAATGTTGCCGGAAACCTATCGAGGCAAGGCTAAGGCTAATTCTCAGGTTTGTTTATTAAATGAGAATAATAATGCTGAATTAACCGCACTAATCAAGCCAGTCCTCGATAAATCTTTAGTTTCTACGGATGCGGCGACTGTTTTCTGGCAATTGAGGGATGATTCTACTGCTTTGTCTGGCGATCGCCCTAAGGTGATTTATACCTCCAACGAACCAGAAAGTAATAGCGGAGAGTCTCTGATTGTCGGCTTGGCACAGCTATACGTATGGGGTGTAGAGATAAATTGGCATGCTCTCTGGCAAGAAAATAACGCTAGTAAAATCACCCTACCTACCTATCCGTTTCAAAGGTCTACTTACTGGATATCGGAATGAGCGGTAGCAACTTTTGATAAACCAAAACCCCCCTCCAGGGATCTCTGCTTTAGAGCTTGACTGGAGAAGGGCGATCGCGATCCTAAACTGGCATCCCTAAAATGTCTTCAATCTTGGGCATGTCTTCAATTGCTACAACTCGACCTTCATCGGCAAAGTTGTCAATCTGGTCGAAATTGAGATAGCGATATAAATCTCCCTCAAAAGGAGCAATTTTCTCTTTGACTACCGCCATGTATTCTTCTACCGTCGGGATTTTTCCTAGCAAAGCACAGACAGCAGCCAGTTCCGCTGAGCCGAGGTAAACTTGCGCTCCCTTACCCATACGGTTATTAAAATTACGGGTGGAGGTAGAAAAGACGGTGGCATTATCTTCTACTCGAGCCTGATTACCCATACAGAGGGAACAGCCTGGCATTTCCGTTCTCGCACCAGCCGCTGCAAAAATACCGTAAACTCCTTCTTCCCGCAGTTGCTTCTCATCCATCCGGGTGGGAGGACAGACCCAAAGCCGACCCTTAATTACTCCTTCTCCTTCGAGGATTTTAGCTGCCGCTCGGTAGTGACCGATGTTGGTCATACAGGAACCAATAAACACTTCGTCTACTTTGTCTCCAGCGCATTCTGACATCAGCTTGACGTTATCGGGGTCGTTCGGTGCTGCCACGATTGGCTCAGTAATCTCATTGAGGTTAATTTCAATCGTATCGGCATATTCCGCATCTTTATCCGCCGACATCAGTTGGGGATTTGCCAACCACTGTTCCATCTTCGCCACCCGACGCATGAGGGTACGGGCATCCTGATAGCCACGGGCAACCATATTTTTGAGTAGAACCACATTTGACCGGAGATATTCGGCAACGGTTTCTTCGCTCAGCTTAATCGTGCTGCCAGAACAAGAGCGCTCGGCAGTAGCATCGGTCAGTTCAAATGCCTGTTCGACCTTAAGCTCGGGCAAGCCCTCCATTTCCATCACTCGTCCATTAAAGACGTTCTGTTTATTCTCCTTGGCAACGGTTAATTTACCTTGTTGAATTGCTACCCAGGGAATGGCGTTAACAATATCCCGCAGGGTAATACCAGGCTGTAGTTCTCCCGTAAAGCGCACCAGCACCGATTCTGGCATATCTAGAGGCATAACTCCCAGAGCTGCCGCAAAAGCCACCAGTCCCGAACCAGCAGGAAAAGATATACCCAGAGGAAAACGGGTATGAGAATCACCCCCAGTACCTACAGTGTCGGGCAGCAACATTCTATTGAGCCAGGAATGAATAATACCGTCTCCCGGACGAAGGGATACACCACCACGGTTTGAAAAGAAGTCGGGTAGGTTTTTATGGGTATTAATATCAACCGGTTTAGGATAGGCGGCGGTATGGCAGAAGGTTTGTAGGGTTAGATCGGCATTAAAACCCAGACAGGCAAGCTCTTTAAGCTCATCTCGTGTCATAGGTCCAGTGGTATCTTGGGAACCAACGGTAGTCATAATTGGCTCGCAGGAAGTATTGGGGCGCACTCCGGGCAAACCACAGGCTTTACCCACCATTTTTTGCGCCAGAGTAAAGCCTTTACCGGTATCTTCGGGCATAGAGGGACGGGTAAAGACTTCGGAGACGGGCAAGCCCAGTGCCTCGCGAGTTTTGTCGGTCAAAGCACGACCAATTAAGAGGGGAATTCTGCCACCAGCACGAACTTCATCGATAATTGTATCTGGCTTGAGAGTAAAGGTGGATATTACTTCCCCTGCATCGTTGATAATCTCTCCCTTGTAAGGGTGAATTGTAATGACATCTCCCGTATTCATCTGGGAAACATCGCATTCAATCGGCAAAGCTCCCGAATCTTCGGCAGTATTAAAGAAAATCGGGGCAATCTTATTACCTAAAATGTAGCCCCCCGCTTTTTTATTGGGCACAAAGGGAATTTCATCTCCCAACTGCCACAGAACCGAGTTAATCGCCGACTTACGAGAAGAACCAGTCCCTACCACATCACCGACATAGGCAACGGGATGACCCTTCTGTTTTAATTTGGCAATAATTTCTAAGCCATCGGGCATTTTTGACTCCAGCATAGCTAGAGCATGGAGAGGAATGTCGGGGCGAGTCGTCGCATGGGGGGCGGGAGAGAGGTCGTCCGTATTGGTTTCTCCCGGGACATTAAACACCGTAACGGTAATTGCCTCGAGGGGTTGGGGACGACTGGTAAACCATTCTGCTTCTGCCCAGGAGTTAATTACTTCTTTTGCGTAATCATTACCCTGAGATAGCTCTAAAACATCGTTAAAAGCATCAAATACCAATAAAGTTTTACTTAATGCCGCCGTAGCTTCAGATGCGATCGCCTTAGAATCAGACTTCAACAAATCGACCAAAGACTGAACGTTGTAGCCCCCAATCATCGTGCCGAGAAGCTTTACTGCATAGGTATCAGAAATTACGGGACAGCTTATCTCCCCCTTGGCAACCCCAGTTAAAAAACCAGCCTTAACGTACGCTGCATCATCTACACCAGGAGGGACGCGATCGCGCAATAAGGATAATAGCTCTTCTCGTTCGGCAGCGGGAGGATTTTTTAAAATTTCACATAAGTCTGAAGTTTGCTGTGCCGTTAGGGGTAAAGCCGGAATCCCTAATTCTGCCCTCGCAGCGGCGTGTTTTCTATACTCTTCCAACATTTAATGGTTCTCCTCTCTATATCTAGCTTGAGATATGTATTGTCTCATTCACACCCCCCATTCTCTGTTTACGGGAAGCTTTTTTAGGTAAATCTATTTACATTGTATTAACTTCTCGGTATTAATTTATCGACCCGGGAAGAGTTGTGGTCGGGCTATTTATCGCGCAATAACTACATTTCAGCTATTTTAATTAAGAATTTCGCGGCCACTTCCTGGGCGGAGTTGATACAACCCAAACGAGTTGCAAAGCAAAAATTCTTGGTGTTGCAGTAATATTTTTGGTTGGGAAAATAGAGCGCAAACTTCCAGCAATTCTGAATCTGGTAAATTGTTAACCAGCAGTTGGGACTACAGACTACTAAATCAATCAAGTATTTTTCTCTATCTTTTGACATTTTAAGTACTACGCATGCAATACTTACTATTGTCTGATGATGCTAGATTTAGTGGTGCGATCGCGATCTATTCTTTTGTGGGTATTCATAAACGACAGTTAGAACAGTTTTAAGTAGTCGATAATTGATTTTTTTGAGTCTCCA
>JBCBIN010000021.1:0-17618 GCA_038524555.1 Cyanobacteria bacterium J06623_7
AGTTATTAACTAATAATCAAAACTATTGTAATTAGCTATTAGTCTTAATCCATAAATTAATAGCAGAATTAAAAGTGCTGAAATTTGTTCAGCATAAATTAGTGCAGACAAGAATTGAAGCCTAGTTTAAGCAATAATTTGGAGAACTCTATTTTTATGGTTCTAGCCGATCTCTATTGTTTTTGAACCATAAAGCCAAGTTGAGTGATTTCCAAATCGTCATCACATCAACAGGGGTATTTTGACCTCGGGAATAGCTGTGATAGGCTGCTCTAGTAATATCAAGATTAATATAGTCGGCAATCAGGGATGCATCATCTGTCAGCAGCGCTGCGCCAAAATCTGGTTCGTGAGTCCGCAGACCCTGTTCAAAAGCCATGCTTAAATTACCCTTGTCTCCCCGCTGTTGAATTTCTGGTGGCAGGATTCCTGCTAAACCCTGACGCATAATCATTCTGGTTAGACCCTGGCGCATTTTTTGATTTGCTGGCAGAGAGAGACAAAACTCGACCAGTCGTTTATCCCAGAAAGGATAGCGTACCTCCACATCAAACGGAGCAGCAGTGCGATCTAGAAGTTCGAGAGTGGTAACAATTGAACCAACATCGATCGCCTTAAAGTGCTCTGCTCGTTCGTTAGGGGTGGCAATAAAATTTTGGGCAGCTAATTGCTGGCGGTACTGACGGAAATTAGTTCGCTGGAGGAGTTCGGGGGCGATTAAAGATAAGGAGGAGAGCTTAGGCTGGTTGCGAGTCAAAAATGCTCTCAGGCGATCAGCTAGACCGCGGTAACGCCAATAAATGTATCTAGTCAGTTTGGATTTCGCCATCAGTGGCCGTACCCCATACTGCTCGATATAAGACCAGAATAGAGGAAAAAAAGCAGTCTGAAAATTTTTACAGTACCCACGCAGTTCGGGAATCAAAGCCAACCACTTTCCCCCTCGGGCTAGCTCTCGCATATAGCCAAAACCATGGGATACAGCACTGTCTCCGTCGAATCCGTCGAGGACAACTCTAACCCCCTGTTGTCGGGCTAGCTGGTAGGCAATCCAATTAAGATACAGATTGGCAGCAAACTGAGGTTCATCCTGGTAGGAAATAATTCGTTCGATATCCACTAGGGGGCTATGGCGATCTCCATAAATATAGTGAGGTTTAATTCCCGGGTCTTGAGTCACCGCCCCAATATAAAAACTCTCATCCGATTCGGGAACTCCCTCAAATACGGCCGAAAAAGTATGTAGGGGCTGTTCCGGACGCTCTTCAGCCAAAATTTTACTAGCGGTTGCGGCGATCGCTGATGAATCCATGCCCCCACTCAACATCGAGCCGACGGGAAAAGAAGAACGGAGACGACAGCGCACGGCTTCGGTAAAGATCGCGCGAAATCGTGCCGCATATTCAGCATCAGAATCTAACTTTAGTTCGTAGCTAGGATCGAGTTGCCAGTAGCGCTCAATTTTTAGTCCCTCAGAGTTGAGGGTAAGAGTATGAGCCGGAGGCAAGCGCCAAATTTGCTGGTAGATCGTGTTCGTTTTGTCGTAGAACTCAGAGGTAATAAATTCCTGAACTCTAATTTCATTGAGCCGGCGGGGCACAGTGGGTACACAAAATAGAGCCTTGATTTCCGAAGCAAATACCAAAGTTTCTGCTCCATGGTAGTAGTAGAATGGCTTGACTCCAAAATGGTCTCGGGCACAAAATAGCTGCCGGGTAGCGGTATCCCAGATGGCAAAGGCAAAATCACCCACCAACCAATCGACGCAAGATTCTCCCCAGCGACGGTAAGCCCGAAGGATTAACTGACCGTCAGCACAATCGGCAGATAATTCTAGTCGAGCAATTAGTTCGGCACGATTATCGATACGGGCATCAGCCACAATCGTTAGGGATGTTTCCTGTCCCGGTAACTCTTCTCGGACGGACTCCAGCGTAGTTCTGAGTAAACGCTGACCGAAAGCCATACCATCAGAGTACCAGGTGCCGCAATCGTCATTACCACGATGAGCTAGAACATCCAGCATCTTAACGATGTGTTTGCCCTCAACGGCTCTCCCGTCAGCATAGTTAATTCCGACGATCGCACTCATAATTATTATTTAATCTTTTACAAACAGTTTCTGTCTGGGCTTAAACCACTGCCTCGTTTTCTATCTCGACCAGTCCCTTAGCCGCTAGTTCTTCTACTAGCTGGATGATAAACCGAGCACAGGGTTCTGGCTCCACTTCATATTGCTCGAGAAATACTGACTGAATTTCTTCAAGAGTTTTGCCTTCAGTCAACAGTTGCCAGATTAGAGAACCGGTTTCGTTTAACCCGTAATAAACACCAGATTGCAGTTCTAAAATTACCGTTTCTCCCAGTAGTTCGGAAGATGCTTGAGAATCAGAAATAGAAACAGTAGATTTTAAAGTAAGATTTTTGCTATTATTCACAACAATTATTGCTCGATTTATATAAGATTAGTTTATTTAATTAATACTGTTTTACAACCATACTTTAATTATGAGTAGTACAGGCAATTTTTTGATAATAACAACTGCCCTCGGTAGTAAAATCTTTAGCTGCCCACTATTTGGACATAGCTCATGTTGCCAAGAGTATAGCAAGTAGCCAAAAAGATTTACAATAGCAAATTAATCCAAACAAAATTTTAAATAGTTTTTTATTCTACAAATTTACCTAATTGGAGTTCAATTTTTATTGTCGATGAATATCTCCAGCGTATTTTTAAATCGGCGGATTTAGTAATTCCGCAACCCCTAAGTTGAACGGCAAAAAACATTAGCCAATATTTATGTCTGCTAGTTCGAACGCTAATTATCACAGTCAAATATCTGTATATAGATCTATCTATTTAGGAGCAAGAATTTGTCAAACCTATTTTTTGAACGAACGGAGAATGAGAAAAGCTTTTCTCCCCAATCGAGAGCGAGTATCTTGCCGTTGCTAAAAACCGTCAAGCGTAAGGCTCTGTTAATTGCCGCGATTACTACGGCAGCTACTTTGCTATATTCTCATGCTAATCGCAATCGCCAAATTGTCCGACAGTATGCAGGGAATTTTCAGCTATTGGTCGCACCGGTGACCTCAGAAGCTAAATCTGCCGACCCCCTCGCTCTAGCCAATGGAGAGACTAGAGCTAGTGAACTGTTTGAGGTTGATTACCCTAGCATGCTCAATATTTTGACCTCTAGCAGCATCTTGTCCGATGTGGTAGAGAAGGTAAAAGCCGAATATCCGCAGTTTACCCTCTCTCAGCTCCAGCAGAATCTGAAGGTGGAAAGACTGGGAAATAGTAAGCTTGATGCGAGTAAGATTATCGCTATTAGCTATCAGGAGCAAGACCCCCAATTAGTAGATCTGGTGCTAGATGTCACCGCCGAGAGATATCTCGATTATTCTCTTGAGAGCAGACAGCAGGGAGTAACTAAAGGGATTGAGTTTATCGATCGCCAGCTTCCAGAATTGAACGATAAAATTGCGACGAACCTTAATGCGATTCAGGCTCTACAGGAACAGTATAAAATCACTCAAGCAGATTCAGCCGGAGAATCGGTTTTTACAAGCGTGCGGGAAATTGAGGCTCAGCAGCTAGAAACTGACCAAGAAATTAGCGAGCAAACCAGAATTGTTAATAATCTCCGGGCGCGGCTCAATATTAGTATCGATGAGGCGATCGCCATTTCGACCCTGCGGGAAAACCCCAACTACCAGAATCTGATTACTCAGCTCAATGACCTAGAAAGGGAGATAGCTGCCGCTTCGGCACGGTTTAATCCCAACAGCCCACAAATTCAGAACCTAGAGTCGGAAAAGCAAGAGATGTTGGCTTTGCTCAAGTCAGAAACTAGCAAGATCCTCCTTGATGAAGAAGTATCGACACGAGCCAATCGCTTCCTGGTGCTGAACAACCAAGATTCGATTTTGTTAAGTTTGGTAAGAGATTTAGTAACCGCCGCCAATGAATTAGAAAAGCTAGATGCCCGACGAGTGGCGATCGACAATAGTGCTAGTATCTACCGCCAACAAGCCCAGGAGTTTCCCGAAGTTTCTCGCCGCTATAAACAGCTACAGAGAGAACTGGACGTGGCTCGCCGTACCCGAGATAAGCTGGCAACTCAGAAAAATAGGCTGCAAATCCAGGCCTCTCAGACCCAAACTCCTTGGTCGGTGATTAGCGAATCCCAAACTCCTCAGCCCCTGGCTGCCAAAAGTTCGAGTAATCCTCTTCAGGGTCTGTTAGGTGGACTAGTACTAGGAGTCGGTGCCGCAGTACTTTTAGAGAGACTTCAGGACGTGTTTTATGAAACCTCCGAGGTGGCAGAAGCAACTAACTCCCAGCTTCTAGGGGATATTCCCTATAACAATAGTTTGCAGCAGCGATATGTCCGCAAAAAGTGGTTGAGTTTTTTACCTTCAGTGTCTCAGCAGGATCGAGATGATGAAGATTTTCTAACTGCTTTTGATCGCCTGTATGCCAATATTTATTTTCGCTTTCGCGATGCTGCGGTAAACTCGATTGCCGTTTGCTCTGCCGCTGCTGGGGATGGCAAGTCTACCGTGGCTACGGGTTTAGCTCGAGCGATCGCCGCTCAGGGTCGCAAGGTGATGCTGGTGGGGGCAAATTCATTTAGCGATCGCCTCCCCGATGACCTGACTTCTGTAAGACGAGCGGGAGACAATCTCTATGTCTCTATTGTTTCTCAGGCAGCAATTAATAGCTCCCAACAGCGAGAAAAGTTAATGGCTCAATTTGAGGCAGACTACGAGTATGTAATCTATGATACTCCGGCTATGTTGGATTCTGTCACGGCTAATTTTCTTTCGGTTAATACTGATGGCGTGTTGCTAGTAGCCGCTCTGGGTAAGACGAAAAAATCTTTGCTTGACAAGGCCTTAAAACAAATCGAGAGTTTTAGACTACCCTTACTGGGAGTAGTTACCAATCAAAATAAACAGAGTACTTTGGCTAGCTATGCTCCCAACAAGATGTTTGGCAACCGCACCAACAACTCCAGGCAGGATAATCCTTCCGTCAGCGGCGGTGGCGTAATTAGCGAACGGCATAAGTTTCTAGATGGCGTTAGCAGCTCGACGATCGAACTTGAACGCAGTGACAGTTCTGCTTTAGGACAAAACGGGTCTCGTTCCCAGTCTTCTAGCTCGACTGCAGCGAAAAGATCGGATCTAACCGCTCTCGATCCTCAAACTGATTCTAGCTTTCAGGCTACTCAGGACTACGACCACTGGCAGAATTAATGTCGGTCGCCGACGGTTACAGTTCGGTTCGGGAATCAACGCCATGTTATCAAGCAAAATTTTGCTGATAGTCCTTGGCCATAGTTACCGCAGCAGCCCATGGCTCCCCTGACTGCCCACGTCTGCCCTGCATTACCAAAACCAGATTTATCTATCTATCTCTAGCGCTGCTATCGCTGATAATTACCGTGTCATCAAATTCTCTAAAAAAGCTAGCCGTTCGTGGAACGGTTTGGACCGTCGCCGGATATGGTACCAGCCAGATTTTGCGTTTTGGCAGCAACCTGATTTTAACTCGCCTCCTCGTACCCGAACTTTTTGGCTTAATGGCTCTGGTTCAGGTATTTTTACAGGGTCTAACCCTATTTTCCGATATTGGCATCCGTCCCAGCATTATTCGCAGCGACCGCGGTGATGAACCAGTATTTCTCAATACAGCCTGGACAATCCAGGTAATTCGCGGCGGGATTCTGTGGCTCTGTTGTGTCCTCGTCGCCCTTCCGGTGGCGAACTATTATCAAGACCCTAGATTGACTTGGCTCGTACCCCTTGTTGGTTTAAGCACGATTATTGCCGGGTTTAACTCCACTAGTCTGGCTACCCTCAATCGCCACTTAAAGGTAGGTTTGTTAGCTCGATTTGAGCTAGCAGTTCAGGCGATCGCCCTCAGCGTTCTAGTTACCTGGGCTTGGCTGAGTCCGACAATCTGGGCCTTGGTTGTGGGCAATTTGGTTTCAATTTCCCTAACGGCACTGGGCAGCCATTACCTTAATCCGGGAGCGGCAAATCGCTTTGCCTGGAATCGGGAAGTAGTTAAAGAAATTACCTCCTTTGGCAAGTGGATTTTTATCTCGACGGCGATGACTTTTCTCGCCTCTCAGGCTGATCGCTTGATTTTGGGTAAGCTATTTTCCCTGGAAATGTTGGGGGTCTATGTTGTCGCCTTCACCTTTGCCGATATTCCCCGCCAAATCAGCCTGACCGTGGGTAGTAAGGTAATCTATCCTGCGATCGCCAAACTTAGTCATTTATCTCGTCCCACCCTCAAGACCAAAATTCTGAAAAAGCGTGCGGCAATGTTGCTGTTTTTAGGAGCAGTGATTGCCATTCTCTGCTGTTTTGGCGACCTGATTATTTTGACTCTCTATGACTCCCGTTACGAACAGGCAGCTTGGATGATACCTCTTCTGGCGCTTGGTTTGTGGCCCCTGCTTCTCTGTACGACGATTGATCGCTTTTTGATGGCGATCGGTAAACCTAATTATTTAGCCTGTGGTAATCTACTTAAGTTTATCTACATGGTTATTTTGATTCCCTGGGGGTTTCAGATGGGGGGTACGGTGGGAGCCTTGATTGTCATTGCCTTTAACGATTTGCCCTATTATGGGCTGGTTCACTATGGACTGTGGCGAGAACAGCTTACCTTCTTACTGCAGGACTTTTGGGCGACTATCTTGTTGCTGCTGGCGATCGCTTTGCTTGCAAGCCTGCGTTACTTCACCAATTTTGGCACTCCCCTCGACACGATACTTTTAAACCAATAATCGGAACCGGTAGAAAACCTCATCTGCCTGTATGTACTGAGATTTTACCTAACTTACTTTAGACTAAATTTTAAAAATTGACTTGGTATGAATAAACCAGCCTTTATTACCATCGGTGCTGCCAAATCGGGGACGACCACTCTCTATGAGTATTTGTGTCGCCATCCGCAGATTTATCTAAGTACCCCTAAGGAACCAGATTTCTTTTCCCTAGATTCTAATTATGCTCAGGGTCTAGATAGCTATTATGCTTTGTTTGCCGCAGCTCAACCCCACCAGGTCTGTGGCGAAGGTTCTACTACCTATTCTCGTCTCCATCAGCATCCCCAGACTGTCGAGCGCCTCTATCGGGAGCTACCGGAGGTCAAGTTAATCTACATTATGCGGCAGCCTGTCGATCGCGCCTACTCTTTTTATATCCATCGATTTAAGGGGGCGCTATATAAACCCGAACAGGCGGTTGAACCGACTTTTGAAGCGACTATCGAGCAGCAAAGCGAATTTATTGAAAGTAGCTATTACTACGAACAGATTTCTAGATATCTGGAGCTATTTCCCCGAGAATCCTTCTTGTTTTTATTAATGGAAGATCTAATCGAACAACCGGAGGCGACCCTGAAGCAGATCCTGACCTTTATCGGTGTCGATCCTCAGGTAGATCTAGTTCAGCAGCAGGAAATTGCCGCCAATAAAGCGGGAGATTATCCCGAGTGGTATGTCAAAGAACAGCTATTAAGTTCGGCCAAATCCGTGCCGGGAGTCGGGGCGATCGCGCAATTAATGCCTAAATCTCTTAAAAAGAGCCTCTACCAGCTAATTAAGAAAAGACAGTATCAGTCTTGGAAAAACAGTCAGTTTCTGCCGCCGCCCATGTTGCCGGAGACTCGCCAGCGGCTGCTCGAACACTTCCAACCCCATAACGAACGACTCGCCGCTTTCCTCGGACGGGATTTAACCCATTGGCAGCGGTAAACTCAACCCGGATAAAACCATCATTTTGTCCCTCAACTTTTAATTAACCGAATATCAGTAAGCAAAACATGACCGCAAAATATCAGTCCCAACTTCAACCCGAATATCTCGCCGAGTTAGCCCATCGCTATCAGGCAGAATATGCCGGGGCACAGCCCTTCCCCCACATCGTTATCGATAACTTTTTGCCGCCAGAAATCCTCGAAAAAGTTCTGGGCGAATTTCCCGACCCGCAGAAAATAGCCTGGAAAAAGTTTGATAATTCGGCGGAGAAAAAGCTGGCATCTACTTCCGAACTCCAGATGGGAGAATATACCAAAAGTCTGCTCTATCAGCTCAACTCCTCTACCTTTATCAGCTTTCTCGAACAGCTAACGGGTATTGACGGCATTATTCCCGACCCTCACTTCGTTGGCGGCGGTCTACATCAAATCGAGCCGGGGGGATACTTGAAAGTACATGTAGACTTCAATCGCCATCAGCGGATGCGCCTCGATCGCCGACTTAACCTGCTGATTTATCTCAACCAAAATTGGCAAGAATCATACGGCGGGTATTTTGAAATGTGGGATACAGAAATGACTCAGTGCCAGAAGAAAATTCTGCCGATTTTTAATCGCTGCGTTATTTTCAACACTACCGACTTTTCGTATCACGGTCATCCCGAACCCTTAACCTGCCCAGAAGATCGAACCCGCAAATCCCTGGCACTCTACTACTACAGTAACGGTCGTCCCCAGAGCGAAATTGCTGCCGGTCACTCGACAGTATTTAAAAATAGACCCCAAGAATCCTTTAATACGGGAGCTCCCACTCCCGGAAAATTTAAAGCCATCCTCAAAAAGCTGTTGCCGCCGATTTTCATCGATCTCAAAAACTATTTAAATAAGCCCAATTAACCAGCGATCGCCATGACTCTTCCCCCACAGCTGATAATGCTCTCCTGGATTCCGATAGTTCTCTATCTGTTTCGGAAATTTAAGCCTATCGAAGCCGTAATCATTAGCTTTATCGTCGCCTGGCTATTTTTACCCCAGCAGGCGGGTTTTGCCCTCCCGGGACTTCCGGACTACGAACGCATGTCGGCGACAGTATTTGGCATCATCCTAGCCACGATTATCTTTGACCTCGATCGCTTTAAGCAGTTTTATTTTAGCTGGGTCGATTTGCCCATGGCGGTCTGGTGTCTCAGTCCTCTGCTTTCTTCCGTGAGCAATGATCTGGGTTTCTACAATGGTTTTGCCCTACTGCTAATTCGAACCGTAAGTTATGGCGCTCCCTATTTCTTGGGTCGTATCTACCTCAACGATCTTCAGGGACTGCGTAAGCTGGCGATCGGTATTTTTGTAGGAGGCTTAATTTATGTGCCCCTGTGTCTGTTTGAAGTGCGTATGAGTCCGCAGCTCCACCGTTTAGTTTATGGCTATCACGGCAACCCGTCTTTTATCCAAACAATTAGGTACGGTGGCTTTAGACCGACGGTATTTATGCAGCACGGCTTGGCAGTTAGCATTTGGATGATGGCAGCGACCCTAATCGGCATCTGGTTCTGGAAAACTGGCGTAGTCAAAGAAGTTTACGGGTTACATATTCGCTGGCTGGTGGGCATCCTGCTGGTGACCTTTATTCTGCTCAAGTCTACTGCTGCCTACGGTTTTCTATTTTTGGGGGTAGCATTTTTATTTATTGCCTGGCAGTTTCATACTTCAGTGACCCTGCTAGTGCTGATTATCTCCATGAGCATTTATCTCCAGCAGAACGTCGTGGTAGATTCCACCATCAATGAGCGTATTATTGAGACTTTAGAATTAGTTGCCCCAGAAGAAAGAGTTGCCTCCCTTCAGTTTCGCTTTGATAACGAGGAGTTACTCAAGGAAAAGGCCAAGGAACGAATTGTCTTAGGCTGGAGCGGCTGGGGACGCAATCGGGTCTATGACTACGACTGGAAAGGGGAATTAGTGGATGTGACTATTACCGATAGTCTTTGGATTCTGGCTTTTGGCATGAATGGCTTGGTCGGCTTAATAGCTCTTTTTGGCTCGGTGCTAGTACCGGTGTTGAGCTTTATGTGGTATTTTCCCGCTAAAACCTGGTCGAATGCTCGGGTGGCTCCGGCGGCAGTGTTGACGATAATCATTTCCCTATATATGCTCGACTGTTTGCTCAATAATCAGCCTAATCCGATCTTTACCCTGGCAACGGGAGGAATTTCCGGACTAATCGTGCTAGAACCCCTCAGACATTATGCTAAACAGAGACAGCCTCTCAAGCTGGGAACTAATTGGCCCGCGAGGGGCGATCGCCTTAACTAATTAGGACAGTTTTGAATAGTCAACAATTAATTTTATAGCTCCGGTAAAATAATTAAATTCAGTAGTTTTGCGTCAAAATATACAGTTTAGGCTAGTTTTTTGGGTCATAGGCATGTTTTCTGCTTTGTTACCCTCCGTAGCTCTCTCAGCCGAGAGAATTACTTTTAGTCTCAAGCCTTTTGGTCAATTTCAAATCCAGATTGAGGATCTAGAAGCTTTTGTAACTACCGGCACCAAAACCACCGAACTAGACTATTATCTCCGGCGTTTAACTCCCGAACAGCAAGGGAGCCTACCCGGATTGTTGTCTACCCCCCTACAGTTTGAACCCCTAACTGTAGCTAAATTTAGCAACTCTACCGTGGGGGAAGTGGCGATCGCCACTTTGGGTAAGGGAATTCGAGCCAGTTCCACTCGTAATGGTTTTTATGCCCTACGGGGAGCCATCATTGCTGCTGCTTTCGATGAGGAAGGATTGAGCTTGATTAATCTTCTACAGCACTACCCTTTAGAGACAGTTCACCTCGATCTAGAAGTCCTCACTCAATATCTTCAGCGGGGAATGGCGATCGCCCATAATCGTCAGGAGATCGACCGCACCTGGTTCGATCTCTCAGCAACAATAGCCCACAATCCCTCGGGACAACAGCCTAGCCCCCAGATCAAAACAGATCGGGCTTTACCTACTTTAGTGGAGAAACTTCAATCTTTAGGACAGTATACTTGGCGTCAGCGCACTCTCTCCTATCAAAATGGTCCGGGTTCTGAAACCAGGCTATTTGATCTCTATCAGCCAGAAATCACTGGTTCTGTACCCTTAATTGTGATTTCCCACGGCATTGCTTCTAACCGACAGACTTTTGCTTATTTAGGTAAACACCTCGCCTCTTATGGTTTTGCTGTGGCGGCGATCGAACACAACGAAATTAGCCTCGATCAATTTGATCGCATTTTGGCTGGAACAGAATCATTTCCCCAGGTAGAAAATCTTCTTGGTCGTCCTCGCGATATTAGTTCGGTACTCGATCGTCTAGAAGCCGAACCGGAAATTGATGTAGAGCAGGTCGGCGTAATCGGCCAGTCTTTTGGCGGCTATAACGCCTTGGCACTATCGGGAGGCAAGCTGACTCCGGGCGTTAATTCTGCCGTCTGCCAGCGAGAAAATTATCGGTATGTTTTACTCGATTTATCATCCCTCGCTCAATGTTCTTTTTTGCAGCGCCATCTGTCTCAAGTAGAACTAAGGGACGAGCGGGTCAAGGCGACGGTGGCAATCAATCCGATGGCGAAAATCTTCGGGCAAGGTATTGGTTCTGTGCAGACTCCAACTATGATAATTGCCGGTACTAACGATCTGATTATGCCTCCCGTTACAGAGCAGATTCGACCCTTTGCCGGACTCAATCAAGACCTAGACAACTATCTAGTTATGGTCAAACCGGGAACTCACTTTAGCTTCCTCCAAGAAGGTCTGGGGGTGCTACCCGTTCCCGATACCGTAGTCGGACCACGACCAATTTACGCTCATCCCCTACTCAAATCCCTAACTACCGCCTTTTTTCAGGTTTACCTTGGGCCAGAGCAACCTGTCACTAAGCTTCAACAAAATCTCAAACAAGAGTTCAAACAAGATTTAACTCAGCTTGATAATAATGCCTTTGAACTGACGGTGATTCGTTCTCTGAGAGACATAGACCTAGAAGCGTTTAAGTAAAGTAGGCTTGTTAAAATAGCCAGCAATGTTTTCTCGGCAAGCTCATCAATACAAACTCCTCAATAATTATTGGGCAATTGAAGCGGAAGTACTTTCTTCGCGAATGCTAAATATTTCTAGGGCTGCTTGATTATTCTGGGGATTATTCGACCAGGACTTTTGTAGTTTAAATAAGTCTCCAGTATGAATTTGCAGATCTTCGGTGGGAAAGTTGTGCATTGCCTCTAAGATGGTCCAGCCGTCGGATTCGCTGGGGACATCTGCCGCCTCAATTAAAGCCGAACGAATTGCCATAAAGCCATTGCGCTGAGGGTGAGTTTTGATTACCGTACCCAAATCTTGGAAGAACTGCTCTCCTTCGGCGGTATGGGCAAACCGATACATCGTCACGCGATCACATTCAAATCGGCTGTTGAGCCAGTAGCCTAATGTTTCCAAGGTTTCTCGATCAATAAACTTGGCATAGAGCTTAAACTCGCGGGTCATTTCCCCCGTAGTCGCAAATTTTTCTAGGGAGTCAACGGAAATTTTGCCGTTAAAAGGGCCGTAGATTAGCTTGACTTTTTCTGCACCGTGGACGCGACTAGATTGGACTCCTAAAGCTACCAGACTTAAGCCCAGAGCAATTAGACTACGTACAATCGACCCAGATTTAATCATCTTGATGGCTTTCATCGTTAAAAACATGCAAATAATTTTTTAAAAATTCAGTAATATAAGAGATTTCATGTAGAGCTATGTTTCTATTGTCGCCAATAAAAATCGAAATAAAGCCAATTTGCGAAAACTTCTTGAAACTTTCATAATCTGATGTACCCTGATGTAGGTTTATATGTGAGCAACACTAATGAATGAGTCTTCCTTGCGTACTCTAGCCGTAGATATTGGTGGTAGCGGCATTAAGGTTATGGTTCTCGATGAATCGGGGAGTCCTTTGAGCGATCGCGATCGACTGAAGACCCCCCGCCCCGCTAAGCCAAAAAAAGTAATCGACACGATCTTGACTCTGGCTCAAAAGCAGGAATATGATCGTGTTTCTGTGGGTTTTCCGGGGGTAGTGCACAACGGCGTTATCAAAACCGCGGTCAATCTGCATGATGACTGGCTACAATATGACCTCGCTGGTGAATTAGAACGGTTATTGTCCAAGCCGGTAAAGGTGGCTAACGATGCGGATATTCAAGGCTTGGGGGCGATCTCTGGTCGGGGAGTAGAGCTAGTAATTACCCTGGGGACGGGATTTGGTTCAGCTTTATTTGTCAATGGCAAACTGGTACCTAACCTGGAAATGGGACATCATCCCTTCCGCAAACGCGAAACCTATGAAGAACAGCTCGGTCGCGCGGCACATGACAAGCATGGGTCGAAAAAATGGAATTTACGCTTACAAAAAGCGATCGCCCATCTAGAACATTTGTTTAACTATGATGCTCTCTATATTGGTGGAGGAGAAGCCAAGCAGATCGACTTTGATTTACCCGATAATGCCAAAAAAGTCCCTAACATTACGGGCTTATTGGGGGGCATTCGGCTCTGGACGAGCTAAATTTGCTCGATTTTTCTCTTATCCAGAAAGACTATAATTCGGCGATTGATTCTAGGTAATTAGCGATCGCTTTCGCAATACCTGGTTTACCTACTGCTGGAGAAGAGGTTCCAGCTTGAGTTACGAGATAAGCAACTTGCGCCCCCGTAGCCTGATGTTCTTCGCCGCGATTGGCGACTATCATTTTGTGCCCCTGCTGTAATCGTTCTCGGGCAATTTCTATGAGCCGGGAGTGGGAGATATTTTCTTGATATTTAAAGGCGATCGTCTCTAAACTAGGAAACTTAGCTCTTACTGTGTTAATTACCTTTTGGGTTGGGACTAGATCGATTTTGGCTAGTTCCCCGCTCGGGATTTTACCCGAAAAGACAGTTTTTGGGCG
Source organism: Cyanobacteria bacterium J06623_7 (assembly GCA_038524555.1). GTDB lineage: Bacteria > Cyanobacteriota > Cyanobacteriia > Cyanobacteriales > Xenococcaceae > Waterburya. Next base: position 13,736 of record JBCBIN010000021.1, read on the forward strand.
ATAGTCAGCTACCGCTGCGGAAAATATGCCGTATCGATAGTTATGCGCCAGCTCATTCATCACCTCGGCAATATACTCATCGTAGGTGTTAACTATTTGGTGGGGCAGATAGCTGGGAGGAGAATAGCTCCCTCGACCGTGGATTAATTTGACGTTTGCTCCCCGTAGGTATAGCTCTGTCGCAATATCTGTACCCAGCTGGCCGGTAAAGCGATTCGTCAAACGCCGAATATTATCGACCTCCACGGGAGTTGGTCCACCAGTAACCAGAATTGGTAGATTTTTCAGGTTTGAGGAACTGACTGCACGACAAACAGCCCAGGCGATCGCTCTTTCCTCGGGTAAATTATTTTTACCGTAAGCTACTTTAGGCGGAATTATCTGTACTCCCAATTTTTGCAACCGCTGTAAGGATGCCGTGAGTATCGAGTTATGTAGGCTGCCATGCATTGTTGGCGCAATCAGAATCTGGGTTTTACCCTGTTCCATTCTGCCAATTGCCGAACCCAAGCTAGAGGTAATTACGCTATCGGCTATGCCTAAAGCCAGCTTGTTGATCGTGTTGTAGGTAGCGGGGGCAACTACATAAGCAGCAAAGGGATGCTCGTCGCTCAAATGTTCCGCTTTGGCGGTTAACTTAGTGATGACGGGATTAGTCGTGCTCCATTCTAGAGCTTCCACCGTCGTGTAACGCAGAGCTTCAGCCGAGGCAAAAACTACCACATCTGCCCCCTGACGACGTAGAGTTCTCGCAATTAAGGGTGCTTTAAGGGCGGCAATACTTCCCGTTACTAGTAAAGCAATCCGTTGATGCTCTAGATGGCTAGATTCTAGAGCCAAGGCGCGATCGCTTAAGGTCGATTCTGGAGGCGGCTGCAAATCCCAGTTATCCATCTGTAACTTTGTAAATAAAGCTAATGTCCTCTTCTTACTAAGCTAGCAGCGTTTGGTTAGACTAAGAGTTTATCTTCCAGTTTAGAGTACAAACTACGGTTAATTTGATAAGAGAGATCGCGATCAATGTCGATTTTATACTTCATTCGCTCGAGAGACAATTTGGTAAATCAGATCCCCTTAAAGCTCACTATTATTAGACCTTTAGTGCAAAAAGCACTACATAATCTTATCAATTCAGCAGTGTAGGTGATTTGTACTAGTAAGTTGATTACACTCCGTAACTGAATAACTGCAATTTTTAGTTACAAAAGTTTATTGTTCCACCTCTCCTTCTGAAAAAAATTAGGTTAAATTTGGAGTTGTCTTTTTAGGGATCGCTTTGTGAGTTCAAAACATCTAATGCGCAATCAGAGTTCAGCTAAAACCCAAACGAACATGGTATTTTTCGACCCTAGCTTAATTAAAGCGGCTCGCAATATATATCGTGGCTATTGCAACCTAAACGTGCCTACAGAGCAAAAACCGCGGGGCATTGTCATCAACCGTGACAGTCATCGCGGACAGCTTTCGTTTAACCTCAAGCCAATTTTATTGCCTAGAGAATGCTTTATTCCCATTCAGCAGATTGAAGCCGAGAGTTATTAGTTTAGATCGCGGTTATGATGCTCTATCTATATTAATTTTTTATTTCAACTTAACCACAAATTATGGACCCCTTAGTCGCAGGGATAGGATTCACGACGGCATTCATTTTTGGTGCTTGTATCGGTAGTTTTCTTAACGTAGTTATTTATCGTATTCCAGCCGGTATCTCTTTAATTTATCCCCCATCTCGCTGTCCGCAGTGCATGCATCCTTTAGGGGTGACAGAGAACGTACCTGTACTTGGTTGGCTCTGGTTGCGAGGACGCTGCCGCTGGTGTAAAACGAAAATTTCGAGCCGCTATCCTCTAATTGAAGCAGCTACAGGAATTATGTTTATGCTGGTTTTTTGGCGCTTTGGCTACAAAATTGAAACTATTGGCTACTGTCTGTTTCTTTCCTGGCTCTTAGCTCTATCGGCGATCGACTTTGACACTATGACTCTACCCTCCGCGCTCACTAAATCGGGCTTGGTATTGGGCTTAATCTTTCAGGTGGTTCTCGGCTGGCAGGAGGCTAGAACCGAAATGTTAGCAAATACGCCGCTGGTTGACCGTATGACGACAAATATTGCCAATCACCTCATGTTTGGTATTAGCGGTGCGGTTGTGGGGATTTGGCTGTTAGAAATTATTGCCCTAATTGGTTTACTAATGATGAAGCAACAAGCTATGGGCGATGCGGACGGTAAACTGATGGCAACTATTGGTGCCTGGATTGGCTGGAAATATGTACTCCTGTCGAGCTTTATCGCCTGTGGTATCGGCGCAATTGTTGGTATGGGAGCGATCGCCTTGAAAATTATTGATCGGAAACAGCCGATGCCCTTTGGCCCATTTATAGCTCTGGGTGGAGCATTAAGCCTATTTTATGGTCAAGCCATAATTGATAGCTATCTCAAAACTTTTGCTTTTTAAGCGTTAGTCATTAAGTAATGTCGCATAGTAGGCTATTCTTCGTCCTAAAGGATACCGCTACGCATATAGCTCTCAGCTCTCAGCTCTCAGTCTTTTCAATTTGTATATTTTTTCCGCACCGATAAATAAATTACAAATAATAGTTTTTAAATCAAGATGCTTTAACCTATCGCAGTCTGGCTAGGTGGTAAATCTGTTGATGGTTAGATTATCTTCATTGAATCTGATTAAATTTCCAACGTGAAAATTTTGCCAGCACCTCAATTATCAATAATTGAAGTTACCTGCTGTTTCCCCTCACTAGTCACGATAATATTGTTATCTCCTAACTTACCCCGCGCTTTTTCTCCCATTAAACGAGCCTTGGGTTCTGTTTGCTCATAAATGACATTTCCCTTAGCTTCAACCTCTTCCGTATCTATGTTCCAGGTTAAGTTCTGGGCATATAATCCCGATTTTTTTGGTTGATTGACTCCTTGTACTCCTCCGCCTAATTTAGCAACCTGGAGAGGAAAATTTATTTCACCTTGATTTCCTGTCAGACTGACTTGGCGATCGCGAGCTAAAATTTGAATCGGGCGATCGGTGGAACCAATACGCTGTTGATAGTTCCAGGTCAGAAAATCTGTTGCTACCTGTAGGGGAGGATTAACGCTAATTAATTCGATATTGTCGTTTAAAGTTGCCTGGTTTTGCTCTAGATTTAACTCGGCGCGATCGCTGACTAATCGATCGGTAATAATTTGCTTTTCGTCAAAATGAACTAAGTTAATTGCCCCCGGACTAATAATCTGTCCTTGAGGGACATTCCACTCCAAACGTTCGCTGTTTAACTGTAGAGCCGGGCGATCACTGGTAGCAACTACATCTTCTTCTAACTCTAGCTTTTCTACATCTGTGAGGTATTTTCCTTTTCGGGCTGTCACCTCTAAATTGGGGTGACTACCCACCAGTTGAGCTTTAATCAATAATAAATTTTCTTGGGGTCGCCATTCCACCGCATCACTAGTAATTACGCTACCATTACGCGGATCGCTAGCAATTACGGACTTATTTAAGAGAATTATGTTGCCGTTATCTTCAATCGTTCCTGCCTTGGCGCTAATTTTAAGAATGATCGTACCGTTCTGCCATAAGTTTCCGACCACCCGGTCAAGAGTGGCAATCTGATTGTCATCGCTGTAGGTAATGTTATCTGCCTTAATTTTCCAGACCGTATCCGACTGTGGGTTGGACTGTTCGAGTACGGCATTGTTGAGTACCAGCTGAGTCTCATCGCGACTTATCTGTAGGGCGGGATCGACTTCTGGGGTTGATGCTTGACAGCCGATAAGGATAACAGGCAAAAGCAGAACCAAAGTATTGAATCGATTGACAAAAAGTTTAAACAAACCAAAATTCGGTAAACAGCAGCAACTGGTAAATCT